>DATEJA010000241.1:0-29355 GCA_035278405.1 Sphingobium sp.
GGGCCTCTTCACCCCCGGCAAGGCGTTTCAGGTCATCGTCTCCACCGGCGCCGACGCGGCCGATATCTGGGCCGCCGGTATCGAGGAATGGAAGCTGCTGACCACCGCCGCGCTCATCGGCATGTCGCAGGAAGCGCTGGCGATGGCGTCGGCCTATGCCTGTGAGCGCATTGCCTTCGGCATCCCGATCGGCGCCAACCAGGGCATTTCGCACGTCCTCGCCAACGACGTCATCGATGCCGATGGCGGCGCGATGGCGCTCCTGTGGGTGCTGACCGCCGTTGCCCAGGGCGACGAGGAAGCGGGCGCCGCCATTTCCGCCCTCTTCTGGTGGGCCAATCGAACCGCCACCAACTGCGTCGCGCATGCGCTGCACACGTTCGGCGGCTACGGCTTGTCCAACGAATATGACATTCAGCTCTATCACCGCCGTGCCAAGTCCTGGGGCCTGGCGCTCGGTGACCCGGAAGACGAACTGATCCGCGCCGGCCGCCGGCTTTACGCGGGCGAGACGGTTCGCCTGCCCGATGCCGGCGCGATCGCGCTCAGCTTCGAAGCGCCGGGCGGCGGATCGGAACTGGCGGCGGAAACCCGTGCGCTGTTCCAGTCCATCCTGGACCCCGCCAAGCACCGCCTGGGCGAAGCCAATTTCGAAGCGCATGACTGGGATGTCCACCGCACCATGGGCAAGGCCGGCCTGCTCTTTCCCGACTGGCCGACGCAATGGGGCGGCCGGGGCGCATCGCCCGACGCCGCGCGCGCGAGCAGCGCCGTCTGGCACGAAGTCGGCTATATCGGCCACGCCCGCAGCGTCACCAACATGGTCGGCCATATCGTCCAGCATTTCGGCCAGCCCGAATTGAAGGACGAAGTGCTGCTGCGCTTCGCCCGTGGCGACATCACCGCTTGCCTTGGCTATACCGAGCCGTCGGGCGGTTCGGACGTCTTCGCCGCCAAGACGCGCGCCGTGCGCGATGGCGACGAATGGGTCATCAATGGCCAGAAGATGTTCACATCCGGCGCCGAACTGGCCGACTATGTGCTGATGATCGCGCGGACCGATCCGGACGTGCCCAAGCATAAGGGGCTGACCCTGTTCCTGGTGCCGCTCAAGGTGCCGGGCGTCGAGATCCAGCCGATCCACACCTTCATGGACGAGCGCACAAACGCGACCTTCTATTCCGACGTGCGCATCCCCGACCGCTACCGGCTGGGCGACGTCAATGCCGGTGTCCGCGTCATGGCGGCGGCGCTGTCGATGGAACAGGGTGGCGCCGGCTTTGCCGCCGAAGTCCCGCACATGCTGGGCGAAGTCGTGGAGTGGGCCAAGGGCCAGACCCGCAACGGCCGCCCGATGCTGGAGGATTCAGCGACGCTCGCGCGCCTCGCCCGCACCTTCATCATGGGCAAGGTCGGCCTGGCGATCAGCGCCCGCGCGCTCTGGGCCGGCATCACCAAGCAGCCCGATCAGGCCTATGGGCCGGGGTCGAAGGTCTTCACCACCGAAGCCTTCATCTCGACCTCGGCCGACCTGGTCGATCTGGCGGCGCCCGCATCGCTGGTGCGCGGCAAGGAAGGCCTGGGCATCGTCGAGATGGGCTATCGCCATTCGACCGCGACCAGCATCTATGGCGGCACCAGCGAAGTGCTACGCAGCATGGTCGCCGAACGCCGCCTGGGCCTGCCCCGCAGCCGCGCCTGAAGGAGGCGCCTGGAAAGCAAACCCAGGCGCCTTTTAACCTCCCGTTCGGTTCGAGCGTGTCGAGAAGATCGCCTATCGCCCTCGACAACCGAACGGATAAGATCGGGAGCTTGACGCCCCCCTTCCCCGCTCAACGCGGTTCGTAAAGCCACATCTGCACGGTCGACGGATCGATATCCGCGGTCATCGACATCTCGCCCGCCTGCACCCGGCGTTGCAGTTCGCCCAACACCGCCAGCGGATCGTCCGCCTCGATTTCGAAGATCGACAGATGCTTGGCCGGCGTCGGCAATTGCGGCAGGGCATTGTAGCGGCGGCCGCTGACGATGCCGGGGATCTTCAGCAGGTCGCCCAGATGCTCATTGTCATACCAGTCATTATAGGCGTCCTCCCGACCCGCCAGCGCGCTGCTGGGAACCACCAATATATATTTCCCCATGACGATACTCCTTGCTCGGCCGGACGACAGCCGCCCGGCCGCTTGATCAATGGTCGAGGCCAGAGTCCGGCTCGCCCGCCGCGATCGCCAGGGCGCGCCGACGTTCCGGCGTCTGCGCCGGCAGTTCGCGGACCAGCAGGATCAGCGCGATCAGCGCCGGCACCGCCATCACCAGGATGCTCAGCAGCCCGATCTGCAGTGACCCCGTGATGGTGCTCACCTTGCCCACCCAATAGGGTCCCATGCCGGAAATCACGATGGTCGCGACCAGCGAATAGCAGGAGGACGCCGCCCCGCGCATGCGCGGCAGGACCAGGTCCTGGATCATCGCCGCGATCCCGCCCGACCAGAAGGAGCTGAACACGCCCAGCACGCCATAGGCGATCAGGAAGACGGTGACATTGTGGATCAGCATCATCGCCAGCACCGCCGGCACCACCATGCCGAGCGCGATCACGCACATCAGGGCCGGCGCGCGCGGGTTGCGAACCTTCCATCGGTCGACGACCCAGCCGCCGCCCAGCAGTCCGCCCAGCGTGCCCAGCGTGTGCACCAGGCCCAGGGCCAGCCCGATCTCCACCGGATTGAGCGAGAAGGTGCGCATCAGATAGGGCGCGCTCCAGATCGACGAAGCGCCGATGATGCAGCCCAGCAGCGCGGTGCTTACGATCGCCAGCAGGAAGGACGGATCGCCATAGGTCAGGCGGAAGAAGGGCTGGTCGCGATATTTCTGGATCTGCCCCCAGGTGATCACCGAATAGGCCCCCAGGCCGAGCGCGCCCCACTGCACCGCGTCGCCCGTTGCGAACGCGATCAGCGCCGCTGCCGCGCCGACCCCGGCGGCAATCGCCAGGTTCGCGCCAAGGCCCCTGATCCCGGCAAGCCGATGGATGCTGATCAGCGTGAAGGGTGGAATCGCGGCGCCGAACTCTTTCGCGACGACCGCGCCGGTGCCGGAGCCATCGCGGCGTTCACGCGCCGGTTCGCGGATGGTCAGCATGAGCAGCGCCAGCGGCAGGCCAGGCAGGCCGACCGTCAGCAGCGCCGCCTTCCAGGGCGCGATCCCGCACGCGCCCGCGATCGGCACGCTGGCGCAGATGTCGTGCCAATGTTGCAGGAAATAGCCGCCGATCGTCATCGACAGCGCGCCGCCCACATAGGTGCCGCTCAGATAGATGCTGAGCGCCATGGAGCGGTTGCGGCGCGGAAAGATCTGCGACACCAGCGAATGGGCGCAGGGATTGGCGGTCGCCTCCCCTACCCCGACGCCCAGCCGCGCGACGCTCAACACGACAAGGTTGCTGGCCATGCCGCCCAGCATCGTCATCGACGACCAGAGCGCCAGGCCCAGGGCCATGACCTTCTTGCGGCTCAGCCGGTCGGAAATGCCGCCCATGGCGACGCCGACGATGGAATAGAAGATCGCGAAGGCCGTTCCGAGCAGGAAGCCGAGCTGCGCGTCATTGAGCTTGAGGTCGGTCTTGATCGCTTCGGCCAGGATCGAAAAGATCGAACGGTCGAGATAGTTGAGGAAATTCGCGGCGGCGAGCAGGCCCAACGCATAATAGGATGCCCGCGAAATGCCGGATGAGCGGGCGCTGGCGCTACGGTCGTCGGCGCCCATCCCGCCCATGTCGATCTTGGTTGCCACGTCCTATTCTCCGCGCGGGTTGTCGATGCGGCCCGCCAGAGCGGCGGCGATGAAGCGGCGCACGTCGCGCGCGATGCTCTGCCCCTCGGGCGCATTGGGAAAATTGCCGTGCCCTCCTGCCTCGCAGACATGCAGTTCCGCCGGGACTCCGGCGTCGCGCAGGGCGCGATGCATGAGCACCGTGTTCGACAGGAACAGGTCCCGCGTGCCGGTCGTGAGCACCGTGGGCGGGAAGCCCTTGGTAAAGTCGCCGAACAGCGGCGAGAGATAGGGATGCCGCAGGTCCTGGCCAGCGGCATAGAGGAGGTTGACCGGCATCAGGCTGGTCAGCGTGGCATCCACGCCCAAATTGGTCCGGAAGCTGTCGCCGGATTCGGTGAGGTCGATCTCGGGCGTCGCCAGATAGGCGGCGGCCGGCAGCGGCAGCCCCTCGTCCCGCGCGCGCAGCAGCAGCGCGGCGGCCAGATTGCCGCCGGCCGACGCGCCGCTGAAGATGATCTCGCCGGGCGCGCGTTCCTTCAGCAGCGCGCGATAGATCGTCATGCCATCGTCCAGCGCGGCCGGATAGGGATGGTCGGGTGGCATGCGGTAGTCGACCGACCAGATGCGCCGGCCCAGGCTCAACGCGATGCCTTCCGCCATCAGGCCGCACAGGTCGCCTGCGCACAGGAACAGGCCGCCGCCATGCATGTCGAGCACGATGGTTCGGTCGTCCGGCGCGGCATTGGCGGGGGTCACGTCGAAAAAGGGAACGCCGCCAATTTCCCGCCGCTCCACGCTGACCTGGCCTTCGGCCCGAACGCTCTGCAGCATGGGCAGCATCGCCTGGTCGGTCTGCGCGACACGCGCGCGCCAGCCGGCCTTGTCCTCCATGGCGGGGAACGGCGCCACTTCGACCGGCTCGGTGGGATAGCTGGCCAGATGGGCCTGCGCCTGTGGACTGAGCGTGGCGGGAATGGGTATTTCGCGCGCGGGCACACGCCGGGGGGCTTGGTCGGCCATCATGTATCTCCTTGACGGGCTCTCGCGCGCCGCGTCGGCCGGGACGCTGGTCCCGTGCGCGGCGCGCGAAGCCCGCAGCGGCTCATCCCTCGCCGCGAAAGCTGCGCCCGCCAGGCGGCGGGCGTCGATCTATCACTCGGCCGGTGCGGGCTGCGCTTCGGCCATGCGCTTGTCGATATAGCGCTGCATCGCGTCCATGCACATCTGCAGCGCATGGGCGGGGTTGAGTTCCAGGACCCGGCAGCCATCCTCATGTTCGTACTTCAGGACATGGCCGGCGGGGATGAAATAGGCCTCGCCCGCCTCGATGACTTCATCGGGCCAGTCGGTGTTGGGATAGACGGCGCGCATCCGGCCTTCGAAGATATAGCCATAATGCGGACAGGGGCAGACGCCGCCCGGCAGGCCGCCCTGCTTGTAATTTTCGGTGCAGTCGAGCGGCCCGTGGAGAACGGTCAGGCCCACCTCCATGTCGCCCCATTGCTGGCTGCGATAATTGTCTCCGGAAACGCCGGGCCAGCGTTCGGACGCGGCGGGCAGATCTTCCAGACGGGAATGGGGCATCATCTTCTCCTCGGGTTGGCGACAGCCGATTTTTGAATCAGCATTAAATACCACGCGGCGGAACTATTCCCCCGCGTGGCCGCCGCGTCAACCCGATTATCCGACGCCCTTCCGCTTTTTCGATATTTCTTCGATAAGGTGCGGCCTGGTGCCTCAGCCCGCCGTGACGCCTTGGTCCGCATTGATGCAAACGCCATGGAAGGCGCGGCCGCGCGGGCCCGCCAGCATCAGGACGACGTCGGCCAGGTCTTCGGGTTGGGACACGCCGCGCAACCCCGAATAGCGGGCGATCAGATTGACGTCCGCGCCTTCGGGCATGCGCATGGTCGCGCCCATGGCGGAATTGATCCCGCCCGGGGCGACCGCGTTGATGCGGATCGGCGAGGCGGTATATTCCATCGCCAGCGTCTTCGTCATGCTCACCAGCGCCGCCTTGCTCGCCGCATAATGGGTGAGATAGGCGGTGCCCCGGAAAGCCGAAGCGGACGCCACGTTCACCACGGCGCCCTGCCGTTCCAGCAGATGCGGCAGCGCCGCCTGGATGAGGAAGAAGGGCGCCCGCACATTGACCGCGAAGACCCGGTCCCACACCTCCTGCGTGATGTCCGCCGCATGGTCGAAGCGGCACATGCCCGCGACGTTGCACAGCGCGTCGAGCCCGCCCAGCGCCTCGACCGCGCGGGCGATGTGCCCTGCGCAGGCGCCAGCGTCGGCCAGGTCGGCGGTGATGGCGATCGCCTTCACGCCGATCTTCTCCGCCTCGCTTGCCGTGGCGGCGACACCCTCGGCGTCATAGTCGAGCAGCGCGAGCGCCGCGCCTTCCCGGGCGAAGGCCAGCGCGACAGCGCGCGCCATGCCCGACGCGGCGCCCGTGACCAGCACCGCCTTGCCCTCAAACTCTTTCGTGCGACCATCGCTCACTTGGCCATCTCCAGATTCTGGCGGACTTCCATCCCCGGCAACCCGTCCGCCCGCCAATCGCGGATCGCGTCGATATAGTCCTGCGTCGCGCCATAATAGGCCATATATTTGAGCGCGCGCGGGTCGGAGCTTCTGGCACCTTCGCCATTCTTGTAAGCGGGAGTGCAGCCTGCCTGGAACTGCCCGCGCGTGCCGGCGGCCGACAGCAGTTCCTGGAACCATTCCTCCTGCGCTGCCTCGCTGGGCTCGATCTGCTCGATACCCTTGTCGAAACAATGGCGGATGAAGGTCGCCGAGTGGATCGCGAGTTCGCCCAGCATCTGGGTGAAGTTGATCGCCCAGCCGCCCTGCGTCACGCTGAACATCAGCAGGTTGGGGAAGCCGCGCGCATGCATGCCGTAGAGCGTCGCCGGCCCGTTCTCGGCCCACGCGTCGGTCATGCCGACGCCGCCACGGCCGTGAATTTCAAAGCCCAGCCGGCTGCGGTAGGAGGAACCGACCTCGAAGCCCGAGGCGTAGATGATGCAGTCGACCGGATAGGATTTGCCATCGACGATGATGGCGTCCTCGGTGATGCGCTCCACGCCCCTGCCGGCGGTGTCGAGCAGCGTCACATTGTCGCGATTGAACGCCGCCAGATATTCATCGTGGAAGCAGGGCCGCTTGCACATCTGGTTGTACCAGGGCTTGAGCGCCTCGGCCGTGGCGGGGTCCTTGACCGTTTCGTCGATACGGGCGCGGATCTCGTTCATCGCCTCGATGTCGACCAGCAGCTCTTCCTGCGTGTTGAGCCCTTCGGCGTTCGGGTTGCGCAGGAAGATTTCGGTCCAGCCATCCTGCACCAGGTCCTTGTCGACCGCCTGGCCGGACATGATCCGCGCGAAATTTTCCATCCGCTCCTGCTGCCAGCCGGGCTTGAGCGAAGCGAACCATTGCGGGTCGGTCGGCCGGTTGCCGCGCGCGCCCACTGCCGAGGGGGTGCGCTGCAGCACATAGAGATGCTCGGCATAAGGCGCGGTATTGGGCACGATCTGGACCGATGTCGCGCCCGTCCCGATCAGCGCGACCTTCTTGTCCTTCAGCTTGTCCATCGGCTCCTTGGGCGACCCGCCGGTATAGCCATAATCCCAACGCGCGGTGTGGAAGCTCTTGCCCTTGAACGTCTCCATCCCGGGGATGCCGGGCAGCTTCGCCTTATGCAGCACGCCGCCCGCCACGATCGCGAAGCGTCCGGAAATACGGTCGCCCCGGTCGGTCGTGATATACCAGCGGCTCGTCTCGTCATTCCAACTGAGGTCGGTGACATCGGTCTGGAACAGCGCGGCGGGATAAAGGTCGAAATGCCGGGCGATGCGCTGGCAATGCTCAAAGATTTCATAGGCTTTGGCATATTTCTCGGTGGGCATGTAGCCCGTTTCCTCAAGAAACGGCATGTAGATATAGGATTCCACGTCGCACGCCGCGCCCGGATAGCGGTTCCAATACCAGGTGCCGCCAAAGTCGCCGGCCTTGTCGATCACGCGAACATTGCGGATGCCCTGTTCGGCGAGGCGCGCCGCCGCCATCAGACCGCTCAGACCCGCGCCCAGGATGACGACGTCGACATCCTCCGTCAGCGGGTCGCGATCGAAATGCGGCGTATAGGGGTCGCGATCGAAATCGGCGAAGACGCCCTCGATATGCTTGTACTGGCCGATGCCATCCGGCCGCAGGCGCTTTTCCCGCTCCTGCTTGTAGCGCTCCAGAATCTCTTCCGTGGTCAGTGGACGTGATTGCGCGCTCATGCGCCTCTCCTTGTATGTCTACAGCCGTGTACTTACTGGACATAAGCGAATCGCTGGCCTAAGTAAAGTGGCATGACCAGCATGAAGGGCAGTTCGACCGTTCGACCGCGCGATGCGGCGCAAACCCGGCAGGACATATTGCGCGCGGCGCAGATGCTGTTTTCCCGCCACGGCTACAACGCCACCGGCGTGCGCGACATCGCCAAGGAAGCGGGCGTCTCCTTTGCGCTGGTGCGCCGCTATTATGGGTCGAAACTCGGCCTGCTGCGCGCCGCCCTGGAAGACATGCTGCGGGTCGAGCCGCTGCTGGAGGGCGACCGCGCAACCTTCGGCAGGCGCGCGGTCAGCCTGTTCATCGGCCGGGCGCAGGAGGCGGTGCCCGTCTCGCTGATGCTGCTCGCCAGCGCCGACCCCGCGGGCCGCGAGCTTTGCCAGCAACTGATGCAGGAACGGATCCTGGGCCCGCTGGCGGAATGGCTTGGCGGTCCCGATGGGTCGGAACGGGCGGTTCGCCTGCACCTGCTCTGGACCGGCTTCATCGCCGCCCAGCAAATCTATTCGCTGGAACAGCTTTCGTCGGATCGCGTGGCGGGCACCAGGGAATGGCTGGAACAGATGAGCCAGGCCATCGCCGACGGAACATCGATGCCGGTTCCGCTGCCGGCGTGACTTCGCGATTGGCAGAAGCGGCTTTCCATGTTTATTAGGAATTAGATTCGGTAATTTGTACGGACGCCTTCCAGGCGTGAAAAATCAGGGCTGCGCCACGCAGGGCGGAAGGCGCGGAATTTTGGAATTTCCGGAGAGGAGATTTTCGGTGGATCTGGGATTGAAGGATGCAAATGTCGTTCTGTTCGGCGCCTCGCGCGGGATCGGACGGGCGGCGGCACGGAAATTCGCGGCGGAAGGCGCGAAGATCGCGCTGCTCGCGCGCAATGTGAAGGGCCTGGAAAAGACGGCGGCCCAGTGCCGCGAGGCCGGCAGCCCGGAAGTGCTCACGCTCGCCGCCGACATGTCGAGCACGGACCAGGTCGCCGCCGCGATCCAGGAGGCCGGCAATGCCTGGGGATCGATCAACGTCCTCGTCAACAATGCCGCCAACTCCATCGGCACGCATGGCGCGTTCGAAGCGATCGCGGACGATGCCGTCTATGCCGACGCGTTCAACCGCATCACGCTGGGCTATGCGCGCGCGACGCGGGCGGCCCTGCCCTTTCTGAAGGCGGCGGAATGGGGCCGCATCGTCAATGTCTCGTCGACCTCGACCAGCAGTTCGACGCCTTTGCTGCACGTCTACAACATGATGAAGGCCGCGATGGTGTCGATGAGCAAGGCCAATGCGAAGGAATTCGCGCCCTTCGGCATTTCGGTCAACCTGCTGTCGCCCGGCGGCATCATGGTCGAAGGCGGCAATTGGGGCGAAGTCATGAACCGCTATTTCGAGGAAGCGGGTCTCGACCCCAAAAACCCCTATGATGCGGTGAAGCTCAACAAGGTGAAGTTCGGCGGCGACGGCTGCTGGATGGACCGCCACGGCCTGGTGGACGAATATGGCACTGTCATCGCCTTCCTGGGTTCGAAAGCGAACAGCTTCATGACCGGCGCCGATGTCAATGTCGACGGCGGATCGAACTTCCACTCCTGACGGGGGCGGACGGCAGCTATTTGGCGAAGTGGAAAGCCCCATGAACGAATTGCAGCAGACCAGCGCGCAGATTCTGGATCGCGACCCGGAACTTCCGCTCATAGAGTTTCAGGACAATATCTACAGGCTCAGGGAAGTGCGCCACCTGGCGGATCAGGTCGACGCGCTGCTGAAGCAGAGCGGCGCGGACCAGAAGGCGCCGGTCGTCTTCGTCGCCCGCAACCAGCCAGCCTCGCTCGCCGCCTTGCTCGGCCTGCTTCGCGCGGGCCGGACGATCCGCATGCTCTATCCCTTTCAGTCGCCAGCGGCGATCGCCGCCAATCTCCTGCGCCTGAAGCCCGCCATCGTCGTGGCCGCCGCCGGCGAGTTCACCGATGAAGTGCGCGCGGCGATGCAGGAGCTGGGATCGGCCGCGATCGTCATCAGCGAAATGGAGGCTCGGTCGCTCGACGGTTTCGAACGGTCGACCACGCCGCTGGAGGAAGGTCTGCCACAAGTACCGCAGGTCGAAGTGCTGACCAGCGGCACCACCGGCCCGCCCAAGCATTTCCCCCTGAGCTACGACATCATCTACCAGCATTTCGTCCACTCCAGCGATCCGATGCAGCGCCGGCGCGGTGGGGAGGAAGAACCGCCCGTTCTGGCCTTCTTCCCGCTGGGCAATGTGTCGGGCGTCTATTCCATCTTCACGCCGCTGCTGCGCGGCATGCGCATCCAACTGCTGGAACGCTTCAACGTCCAGGCGTGGCGCGATTATATCGTCAAATATCGGCCCGTCTGGTACGGCCTGCCCGCCGCGCTGGTGCCGGTCGTCTATGATGCCGACCTGGCACCCGAAGATCTGGCTTCGGTCAAATATTACAGCAGCGGCGCGGCCTATCTCGACCCGGAAATTCAGCGGGGCTTCGAACAGCGCTATGGCGGCAAGATCCTGCTCTCCTACGGCGCCACCGAATTTGGCGGCCCGGTGACCGGCTTCAGCCCCGAACTGCATGATGAATGGGGCGAGAAGAAGTTCGGCAGCGTCGGCCGTGCCTTCGGCGACAACAAGGTGCGCGTCGTCGATCCGGAAACCCGCGAGGAGCTTCCGGCGGGCGAGGAAGGCATGCTCGAAGTGCTCGCCCCCCGCGTCAGCGACGAATGGATCAAGACCTCCGACCTCGGCATGATCGACGCGGACGGCTTCCTCTATCATCGCGGCCGTGCCGATGGCGCGATCATGCGCGGTGGTTTCAAGATCCTGCCGGAAACCATTGAAAAGGCGCTCGCTCTCCATCCCGCTGTCGGCCTGGTGGCGGTCGCGCCGAAGGCCGATCGTCGCCTCGGCCAGGTGCCGGTCGCCGCGATCGTGGCCAAGGCCGGCGTGCCCCGCCCGACCTTCGAGGAACTGGAGACGCATCTGCGGCAGCATGTGCTCGCCACCCACATTCCGGCGCAATGGCGCTATGTCGACGAACTGCCGCGCAACCTGTCGATGAAGGTCGACCGTCGCGGCGTCGCTGCCCTGTTCGACGAAGAAGAAAAAGCCGCTTCCTGACCGGAAGCGGCTCGACATCCTCCCATTCGCCCCGGGCTGCGCCCGGGGTGAGGGTTTCATCAAGGCGCGATATCTACCCTCGCCGCCTGAACATGCTCTCGGTCGATGTCCAGTCGACGCGCGGCTCGCGCCGGGCGATCAGCCAGTCGTCGCCCACTCGGCGGAACTTGTCGACATAATAGCCGCAATGGTCGGGGCCGGCCTGGGTATAGACCGCGAAATAGGTTTTGACGTCTGCCTCGTCCCGGCCGGTCAGCTGGATATGACAGGTGGAGATATGGTGCCGCACGAACGGCCGCGCCTTGGGTTCGGCCGGCTTTTCGGCGGGCGCCGCCGCCTCTGCCGGTGCCGACCCCTCACGCTTGGGCGGGCGCGCCATGGCGGAGAAAAATCCCGCGATCGCCTCCCGTCCTTCCAGCGTCGGCCCGCCCGTTCCGGGCGACAGGTCCAGCACGCCGTCCTCGGTGAACAGCCTGGTCAGTTCCTCGACCTTCAGCCGATCGCCATGCACATTATAGCTGGCCAGCGTGTGACGAATGGCCTCCCGCGCCAGCATTTCCTCGACAGTCACGCGCATCTCCTTCAGTAATCGCCCAGGCCGGCGGCGGGCATCAGGACGAATGAAGCTTCGCCATCGGGTCGGGCCAGCCGGCGCTGAACTGCGGGTCGCGCTTCTCGGCAAAGGCCTTCAGCCCTTCCACGAAGTCGCCCGCCAGCAGCACGCGATGGATCACGGCTTCATAATTGCGGTGCTGTTCCTCCATCTGCAGGTCGCGCCAATATTTGATCGCCTTCTTCGTGCCCCACAGCGCCGGCTGCGACACCTTGCACATCGCTTCGGCGCGCCGCATCGCTTCTTCCATCAGCCCTTCGGGCGTCGTCAGCGCCTGCACGAAACCCAGCCGATAGGCGTCCGCCGCCTGCAGCCGCTCGCCCGCCAGCATCATGTCCATCACGGTGCCGATCGGCAGCAGGCGCGGAAGCACCGTGACGGCGAGGCCCGCGATGAAGCCGCGCGCCGGTTCGGGCAGCCCAAACCAGGCATTTTCCGACGCGATCCGGATGTCGCAGCACAGCGCGATTTCCAGCCCGCCGCCCACGGCCAGGCCGTTCAGCGCAGCGATCGTCGGCTTTTCCAGCGCCGCGATGCCGGCGATGTCGGGTGCGCTCGCCATCGGCATCATGCGCCGTCCGCGCCCCGACTCATCGCCCGACTTCATGACCTTGAGGTCGGCGCCCGCCGAAAAGGCCTTGTCGCCCGCGCCCGTGATGACGAGCACCTTCTGCGACTCATCCTCGCGGAATTCGGCGACGCCGTCGGTCAGGGCCTGGAACAGCGTGCCCGACAGAGCATTGCGATTTTCCGGCCGGTTCAGCGTGAAGACGGTGATCCCGCCCTGCTTGTTGATCAATAGTTCAGACATGCCGCCTCCACCTTCGCCGCTCTTTGGCCCTGTTTACTGAATTTGTATTGAATAGCACAGGCCGTGGTCGTCAAGCTTTTCTCGAAAGAAATTCGAATTTACCGCCGTGGCCTCAGCGCCGCCCCTGCCCGTCCGTCCCGGTGTCGACCACATCGTCGCACAGGACCAGCATGGTGCTTTCGCGGTCGAGGAAATTTTCCTCATCTTCATAGAATTCCTGGCCGATCACCGGATCGGCGAACATCGCCATGATCTGGTCGAAAGCCGCGCGGTCGGGCAGCATCCATTCCGAAATGCAATCAAAATCGGCCTGCCGTTCGCTGCGGTTGACCCGCGCGCCTTCTATGACCTCACTCGGATAATTGCGCTGATAACCGACCATCAGATGGCCGAAATATTTCTGCGCCATCTTCACATGCACCGTTTCGAAATGGTGCCGGAACTGCTCGTGGCTCAGGCCGGGCTTGCGCTTGATATGGAACAAGGCCTTGAACATGTCCGCTCCTTCTCTCCCGTTCGGTCGGCGCCGATTGTCGGCATGATCTTGCATGTCGCATCCACCTCGTCCATTCCAATATGAAATAAAATTCGGGAGAGCGGATCATCATGCGACTGGACCTCGTCCTGCCCAACCAGGGGGACTTCGCCGCCGAAGCGCTTCGCGCCGGCCCGCGGTTCGAATCCATGGGCTGGGATGGCCTGTGGCTGACCGACCATGTCGTCGGCGCGGCCGCCTATGCCAAGCATAATGCCCATTATGGCGCGCATTGGCAGGAACTGATCGTCTCCATGACCTGGCTCGCCGCGCAGACGAGTCGGATACGCATCGGCGCGGGCATATTGGTCGTGCCCTATCGCGATCCCGTGCTGACGGCGAAGATGGTCGCGACGCTCGATCAGCTTTCGGGCGGCCGCATTGACCTTGGCGTCGGCACGGGCTGGGCGCGGCGCGAATTCATCGCGCTCGGCAAGGGCGATATTTTCGAACAACGCGGCGCCTATACCGATGAGGCGCTCGATGTGATGCTGACCTGCTGGAAGGGGGGCGAGATCGCGCATCACGGCCGCTGGTTCGATTTCGAAAAGGTGAGCTTCGCGCCGACGCCGGTCCAGGGCGATCGGGTGCCGATCTGGGTTGGCGGCTTCGAACTCGCGCCCGCGCCGCTTCGTCGCACCGCCCGCTATGCCGACTATTGGCATCCGACCGGCATCACCCCCGAGCAGGTCAGGGAGGGCGGCGATCGCATCGACGACATGGCGGGACGCCCCGTCAAGCGCTCAGTCCGCATCCGCTGCGACGGCGATCCGGCGGAGGCGGCCGCGATGCTGCACCAGTTCCAGGAGGCCGGCTGCGTTCAGGCCGCCTGCGCCTTCGACGATCCGTCAAGCTTCGCCGAATTCGAACGCGCCACCAACGCGCTGTTCGACGCCGCGCGGTCCCTGCGTTGAACGGCGGGCTCGCGGCCTCTATTTGAATTTCTATTGGAATCGCCTACTGTCCCGGGCGCATCGAGAAAAAGGGTGAGGATGATGAGCTATATCGACGCGCTCCCCAGTGAGATCGCGCATTTTCTGCGCCGCCGCCTCTTCACCGAATATGCGACGGTGAGCCGCGAAGGCGTGCCGATCGACACGCCGACCTATGTCTTCCCCAGCGCCGACCTGGAGACGCTCGACCTCGCGACCGGCCTTGCCTACCCGGCCAAGGCGGAACGGGCGCGCAACAATCCCAGGGTCGGGCTGTTGCTGGAGGGCGGCGCGGACGATCCGGTCGTGTCGATCGCCGGCTATGCGGCGGTGCGCGACTCCGATCTTCAGGCCAATCTCGACCGCTATGTCGCGGAAACCATCATCACGCCCATCACCAACCCGCAGTTCAACGACTGGAACGTGGTGCGCGGCGCGGTCTTCTACCTGACCCGCATCATCATCTGCGTGAAGCCGGCCCATATCCGCTGGTGGCCGAGCCAGGCCGCCATGGACGGCGCGCCGCGCGAATGGCACGCGCCCGCAGGCACGATCTTTCCCCCATCGGATCCGTCAGCGCCCGGCAAGGTCAGCGCCGCGCCGCAATGGGGCCAGCCCGCCTGGCAGGATCTGGCGGACGCGGTGATGGCCAAGGGGGTGCCCGGTCATCTCACCCTGGTCGACGGACAAGGCTTCCCGCTGCCCATCCGCGCCCGCTCCATTGAGCGCAGCGAAGGCGGTTTTCGCCTGATCATGCCGGCGGGCGCGCCGCAGCTTGCGGGCAAGGCGACCCTCTCTTTCCTCGGCCAGGAAATCTTCGTCGGCGAAGCCCGGCGCGAGGGCCAGCTGGTGGACCTGCGGGTCGAGCGCGCGCTGCCCATCCTCCCCTCCATGGCGGACCCCAAGCAGGTGCTCCAGCCCGAGCCCGACACGCTGGCGAAGATGGTCGCTCGCCTGGAGCATGAAGCCGCGCGCCGGGGCCAGCCGATCCCGACCGTCGCCGCCACCCCGCCCGAGCCCACCGAAGGCGCCAGGCTGCGCCAGGAAACGCTGGCGGCGATGATGGCCGCCGCCGCCGGCTCCTGACGGTTCAGCTCTCCAGCTCGTCCTCGATATAGAGCCGCGCGCGCCAGAACAGCGCGAAGGCGACAAAGCCCATCAGCGAGCAGCAGAACAGCGCCCAGCGGATCCCCTCGCCCGGCCCCAACGCCATCGGCCCGGCGAAAAAGTCGCTGAGCAGCCCGATGGCGAGCGGCCCCATGCACAATCCGGTGATATTGCCGATGAACAGCTGGATGGCGCTGCTGGTCGCGCGCATATTGGCGGGGACGACGCCCTGGCACACGGCATAGACCGGCCCCGGCCACACCGCCGCGAACATCGCCTGAAGGAAATAGAGGCCCATCGCGACCAGGGGCGATCCCACCATCACCATCGCGGCCGAGAGTGGCACGACGATCAGCGAAGCGATGGCGGGAAAGGTCACATATCCCCGCGCGCTGCGCCGCACCAGCCCGTCGGTGACGACGCCGCCGCCATAGGTGCCGATAAGGCCGCCGATGCCCGATGCGATGCCGATCGTGATGCCGACCAGCGCCAGCGGCTTCAGCCCGTAGCGCGCCGCCATCTCGGCCAGGCTGTCGCCATGATTGCGCAGGAAGAAGGACGCGATGAAGATGCCCTGGCCATAGCCGATCACGCCCTTGACCCCCGCCGCCAGGCAGACGAGCCAATAGCTTTTCTTCCCCCGCAGCACCGCCATCGCCTGCCGGAAGGAGGGAACCGGCGCCTTCGTCCCGCGCGCGGCGGCATGCAGCCGCGGCTCGCGCAACGTGAGCGCGGCGAGCAGCGCGAAAGCCAGCCCCGGCGCGCCCACCAGCATGAAGGCCGCGCGCCAGCCATAGGCGCTGGCGACCACGCCGCCGATGACCAGTCCCAGCAGCGCGCCCAGCGGCACGCCGAGCTGGTAGAAGGCCAGCGCCGATGCCCGCTTTTCGCGCGGCACCGTGTCGCAGATCAGCGAATGGCCGGGCGGCGAGCAGCCCGCTTCGCCGACGCCCACGCCGATCCGCGCCAGCAGCAGCATGCCAAAGCTGCTCGACAGGCCGCACAGCGCGGTGCAGCCGCTCCACACCGCCACAGCCACCGCGATGATGCGCGGCCGGTTGGCGCGTTCGGCTAGGCGCGCGATCGGCAGGCCCAGCGTCGCGTAGAAAAGCGCGAAGGCAAAGCCGCTCAGCAGCCCGATCTGCCAGTCAGCCAGATGAAATTCATGCTTGATCGGTTCGGCCAGGATCTGGACGATCTGGCGGTCGATGAAGTTGATCGTGTAGATCACCAGCAGCAAAGCCATCGCATAGCGCCGATAGGCGACGGAAAAGACGGGCTTGCTGAGGCCCGGGTCGATGGCCGCGGCGGATGAATGCACTGCTCGGCTCCCCTCACATCCTGTTATATGCGGATGGTCTACACGCATTGTTTTTAAGATGAAATCAAATTATGCCCGCGCCGCCGCGGGCGTCAGACCGGATCGCGATAGGGCCCCGCTATATGGCCGCCGTCGACGACCAGCGAGGCGCCGGTGCAATAGGCGCTTTCATCGCTCGCCAGGAACAGCGCGGCATGGCCGATTTCCTCGGGCTGGCCGATCCGCGCGATGGGCTGGCGGGCGATCGCCTTGTCCAGCCGTTCGCGATAGGCTGGCGGTGCGGCTCGCAGCAGCGGCGTTTCGATGATGCCGGGGTGGATGGCATTGACGCGGATGTTGCGCTCGCCCAGCTCCAGCGCCAGCGACCGGGTCAGCCCGGTGACGCCGAACTTGGTGCCGACATAGCTGCTGAGGCCCTCCACCCCGACAAGGCCATCGATCGACGAGATGTTGACCACGGCGCCCCCGCCGCGCGCCGCGAACCCGGGCAGCGCCGCCCGGATGCCCAGCCACACGCCGGTGAAGTTGAGGTCGGTCAGCCGCTGGTGCGACGCCAATGTCGCCTGCTCGATCCGCCCACCCCCGCCCGTACCGGCATTGTTGACCAGCACGTCGAGCCCGCCCTGCTCCGCCAGGATGGTCGCCATCGCCTGCGTCCAGCATGCCTCGTCCGCCACGTCCAGCGGCAGGAAGCGCGCCCCCGCGCCGAGATCATCGGCCACCGCCCGACCCGCCGCTTCATCGATGTCGCCGATGATGACCCGCGCGCCATGCCGGGCGAAGACGCGCGCGATGCCCTCGCCTATGCCGCTCGCCCCGCCGGTGACAAGCGCGATCTTGCCGGCCAGCCGTCCCTCGCCGCTCACGGCATCATAATCCCACCATTGGGCCGGATGATCTGGCCGGTCACGAACCGGCTCGCGTCCGACACCAGGTAGAGCGCGGCCAGCGCGATGTCGCGCGGCTCGCCGGTCAGTCCCAGCGGCGAGCCGCCGGCGCGCGAGCGCAAGGCCTCTTCCCGCCGTTCGGGCGGCACCGTGCCGTCGGCATCGCGAAAGCTGTGCAGCCCCATCGGCGTGTCGACCCAGCCCGGCGCGATGGCGTTCACCCTGATGCCCGCTCCGCCCATTTCTATCGCGGCGGTGCGGGTGACCATGTTCACGCCCGCCTTGGTCATCGAATAGATGGACAGGCCCGGCACCGGCAGCTCGCCCCCGGCCGACGAGATGTTGACGATCGCCCCACCCCGCCCCATCCGCCGCCCGGCCGCCGAACAGCCCCAATAGACGCCCTTCAGATTGACCGACAGCAGCTGGTCGACCTCGTCCTCGCGCGCTTCGACGATCGGACGGCTGACGATCGTCCCCGCGCAGTTGACCCAAATGTCGATCCGCCCGAAGGCCGCGACCGCCGCTTCGGCCAGCGCTTCCACATCTTCGCGCCGGGCGACGTCGGTGCGCCGGCTGGCGACCCGCTCCGCTCCCTCCAGGCTGGCGGCGGTCGCCTGCAATCCGGCTTCGTCGATGTCGCCGATCACCAGCCGGGCCCCCGCCGCCGCCAGCACCCGCGCGATCTCGCGCCCGATCCCCGACGCCGCGCCCGTCACCACCGCCACGCGGTCATCCAGGCTGAAGCTTGATTGAAGGTCCGGGTCCATCGCTGCCACTCTCTCCGTCACGGTTTGGGAAGTGTCTCGTCGGCGATCCGTGCCGCGCTCGCGCCCGCCGGAAAGCCCGCATAGCCGGTCGCCTGGTAGACGACCTCCTCCAGTTCGCTCCTGCTGACCCCGTTTCGCATCGCGATCGGGAAATGATAGCGCAGTTCATTGTCGGCGCGCAGCGCGATCAGGATGCCCAGCGTCACCAGGCTGCGATCATGCCGGCTGAGCCCGCAACGGGCCCACAGATTGCCGAAGATATTCTGTTGCGCCAGCGGAAACAGATCGGGCGCGAAATGCATCACGGGGGTCGCGGGCATCGGTGCGGCCCCGGCGACGGGTCCCATCATCTGCGCCAGGACATGGCCGGCCGCCGCATGCTTTTCGCTGGCGCTGCTCTGGGCGCTGATGCAGCCGGGCGGAGAAGCCTGTAAGGCTTCAGGCTCCTCCGCCCGGCACGGCGATGCCACGGTCGGCAGCATCACCAGGGCGGCCCATAGCGGCAGCGCACGTGTCATGACATCCTCTCCCGATGCTTGATCGAACACCCGCGCCGCTCGGCATTGTCTTTGTTCTTGGCGCCGGCCCCGGGCATGCTGGTAACGGCTTTGCGCGCGGCAGGCCATCGCCCCGGGTTAAATACATATATATGCATTTAACTGACAGGGCTCGCGTCGGTCGGGCACCGCCTTCATTTTCGCGCACCCGGTCCTTATAAGCGCGCCGAACCGCGCGCCATTCCATCGGCGCGCCCGCTGCTCTAAAAGGCCGGCGGACCGACCCTGAAAAATCAGGGCGGGCTTGCAGAAGGGAGAGGATCCAATGTCCCGGGATGGCAGCCGCTATGCCGCGCCGGCTCCGGTCGTGGCGCCGGGCTGGCGAATCGAACGGATCACGCCGCCCAGCCGCCTCTATGGCGCCAACGGCCTGCGCGGCGGACCGGACGGGCGGCTCTATGTCGCGCAGGTCGCCGGCAGCCAGATTTCGGCGGTCGATCCCGACAGCGGCGCGGTCGAAGCCTTCAGCCCGATGGGCGCGGGCATCGTCGGCCCTGACGATCTGTGCTTCGATGACCGGGGCAATCTCTATTGCGCCGAATTCACCGAAGGCCGGGTCAGCATGCGGACGCCGACCGGCGCCACCCGCGTGATCCGTGGCGACGTGCCCGCCTCCAACCCCATCAGCTGGCACCAGGGCCGGCTGCTGTGCGGCGAATGTCGCCCCGGTGGCCGCATCCTGGAGATCGATCCCCACAGCGGCGCGGAGCGCCTGCTGCTGGCCGATGTGCCGATGCCCAATGCGTTCGAAGTAGGACCCGACGGCAAACTCTACTTCCCCGTCATGGCGACGGGCGAGATCTGGCGCGTCGACCTCGACGGTGGAGCGCCGGAGGTCGTCGCCGGCGGCCTCGCCACGCCGGACTCGGTGAAGTTCGATGCCGATGGGATGATCGTCTCGACCCAGTTTCTGTCGGGTGAGGTGCTGCGCATCGACCCGCGCGACGGGGCGAGCAGCCTGCTCGCCCGCATCCGTCCAGGCCTCGACAATTGCGCCCTGCTCGGCGGTCGCTTGTTCGTCTCCCATATCGACGGGTCCATCCATGAGGTCGGCGCGGACGGCAGCTCGCGGCCGATCGTCGCGGGTGGGCTTACCTGGCCGATGGGGATCGCCTGGAGCGACGAGGGCAGCCTGCTTGTCGCCGACGGCCTGTTCGGCTTTGGCTGGCGACCGGGCGAGGCAATGGAGCAGGTCGGCATGCAGGCGGTCGCGGGCTATCCCGGCTTCCTGCGCGGCGTCGCGGCCGGCGGGCCCGGCGAATGGATCGTGACCACCGCGAATGGCCATCTGACCCGCTGGTGGCCGGCAGAGCAACGCAGCGAAACGATCCGCGAGGATCTGGATCAGCCCATCGGCGTCGCCCCGGTCGGCGGCGGCCATGCCGTGGCCGAACATGCGCGCGGCCGGGTGCTGCTGGTGACGCCGCAGGAAAGCCTGCTGCTCGCCGATGGGCTCGACCAGCCGACCGGCCTTGCGGCTGCCAGCGGCGCGCTGATCATCGCGGAAGCGGGCGCCGGCCGCGTGCTGCGCCTGTCGGGCGGTCGCCGCGAAACGCTGCTGGACGGGCTCGGCCGGCCCGAAGGGCTCGCCTGCATCGACCGCACCCTGTTCGTCCTCGACGTCGCCCGCAAGACGCTGCTGGCCCTGCCCTCCACCGGCGGGCCGGCCAGGCTGGTGGCGGAAAATCTGCCGGTCGGCTCACCGCCCGGCGTGCCGCTGCAGTTTCTGAACGGTTTCGGCCAGTTTACCGGGCCGCTGCTGCGCTTCGCCGGCCTTGCCGCGGGGCAGGACGGCACCCTTTATATCGCCGCCGATGGCGAAGGCAGCGTGCTGGCGCTCAGGCCCGCATGACGAACCGCCAGCCGGCCCGGGAAAAGAGGAAGGATGAGGATATGGCCGAACCGCATGTGGTGAAGCCCGATCTGGCTGCCAGGATCGAAGGCATCGATGCCGCTCGTCCCGACCCGCAGGACATCGCCTTCCTGCGCGCCAGCCTGCAACGCTATCCGGTGGTCGTGCTGCCGGACCAGCATCTTTCGGAGGAGGATCAGCTCGCCTTCGGCCGGCTGTTCGGCGAACTGGACCGCTATGATTATGCCTCGGACGACTATAATCCGGGCCAACGGGCGGAGATCCTGTCGGTGTCCAACGCCGAAGAGGGCGAAACCCCGGCCGAAGCGCTCAGCCGGCGGCGGATGCTCGACCTCGGCAACAAGCTCTGGCATTCCGACAGTTCCTTCAAGCAGATTCCCGCTCATCTCTCGATGCTCTATGGCGTGCGGGTCACGACCCAGGGCGGCGAAACCCAGTTCGCCGATCTGCGCGCCGGCTATGACGCGCTCGACCCGGATATGCAGCGGCTGATCGAGGGGCTGGTCGCCGAACATTCCATCGTTCATTCGCGCAGCGCGCTTGGCTTCGCCGACTGGAACGCCGAATTTCGCAGCCGCTATGGTGCTTGGGCGGCCCATCCCATCGTGCGGACGCTGCCGGAAACGGGGCGCAAGACGCTCTACCTGTCCGCCCATGCCTCGCACATCGTCGGCCTGCTCGTGCCGATCGGCCGCATGCTGCTACACGAACTCACCGAAGCCGCCACCGCGCCCGGCATGGTCTATACCCATCATTGGATGGAGCGCGATCTTGTCATCTGGGACAATCGCTGCACCATGCATCGGCTGCGCCGCTATCGCGCCTCGGCTGAACCACGGACCCTGCGCCGGGTGACGACGACCGCGCCGGAATTTCCCGCTGTCGATCCCTCGACGGTGACCGTCCCCGACTGGGTGCTGGATGAGGCGGCATGAAGGAGAGCGACATGCAAAAGGAACCCCAGCCCATGTCTCAGGGACTGACCACTGATCTCTCCGGCCAGGTCGCGATCATCACCGGCGGCGCCGGGGGCCTGGGCCGCGCCTTCGCCTCGGCGCTGGGCGACTGCGGCGCCAGCCTCCTGCTCGTCGGGTCGCGCCAGGCCCGGCTCGACGACGCCCTCGCCCTGCTGTGGGGCCGTGGGCTAGTGGCCGAAGGCTTCGCCGCCGACGTGACCGACGAAGCGGCGATGCAGGCGATGGCGCAGCATGCCGTGCGCCGCTTCGGGCGCATCGACATATTGGTCAACAATGCCGCCATCATGGAAGCGATCGACCAGCCGCTGCTCAGCTATCCCATGGACCTGGTCCGCCGCACCATCGACGTGAACCTCATTGGCCCCTTGAACGCCATCCGGGCCGTAGCGCCGACGATGAGGGAGCAGCGCCGGGGCCGCATCGTCAACATCAGCTCGACAGGCGCCTATCGCGCCAGCCACGCCTATGGCATCGCCAAGCTGGGATTGCAGGGCATGACCAGCTATCTTGCCGGCGAACTGCGCGGATCGGGCGTCACCATCAACGCGATCGCGCCCGGCATGGTGAAGACCGAGCAGGGCGACATCGCCCGCGCCAGCATCGATCCGGACAAAATCGCGGCCGACATGCCCTTGAAGCCGGTCGGCGAGCCCGAAGACATTGTCGGCGCGCTGCTCTACCTCTGCTCCGCCGCCGCCGACTGGACGACCGGCGCGACGATCCGGGTCGACGGCGGGCTGGTGAAGAGCGTGTTCTGACTTCTGCGTTTCGGCATAGCTGCACAACAGATGTGGGACACTGGCCGTATCGCTGCAACCCTGGGGCCATTATGATGGCCGCAATTTCAGACTCGGAAAGGACCTGAAAAAATGCGTTCAATCACACACTTCATTCATGGAAAGTCGGCCCCGCTCGCCGGAGCGCGCCTCTCCGACGTCCTCAACCCCGCGATCGGCTCGGTCCAGGCGCAGGTCGAACTCGCCAATCCCGCGCACCTGCAGAAGGCGATCGACTCCGCTCTCGAAGCCCAGCCCGCCTGGGCCGCGACCAACCCGCAGCGCCGCGCCCGCGTCATGTTCCGCTTCAAGGAACTGATCGAACAGAATATGGACGCCCTCGCCGAACTGCTCTCCTCCGAGCATGGCAAGGTGATCGCCGACGCCAAGGGCGACATCCAGCGCGGCCTGGAAGTCGTCGAATTCGCCTGCGGCATCCCGCACCTGCTGAAGGGCGAATATACCGAAGGCGCCGGCCCCGGCATCGACGTCTATTCGATGCGCCAGCCGCTCGGCATCGTCGCGGGCATCACGCCCTTCAACTTCCCGGCGATGATCCCGCTGTGGATGTGCTCCGTCGCGATCGCCTGCGGCAACGCCTTCATCCTGAAGCCGTCGGAACGCGACCCGTCGGTCCCGGTTCGCCTCGCCGAACTGGCGCTGGAAGCGGGCCTCCCCGCCGGCATCCTGAATGTCGTGCATGGCGACAAGGAAATCGTCGACGCCATCCTCGATCATCCGGATATCAAGGCGGTCAGCTTCGTCGGCTCCTCCGACATCGCCAACTATGTCTATGCGCGCGGCGCCCAGAACGGCAAGCGCGTCCAGGCCATGGGCGGCGCGAAGAACCACGGCATCATCCTGCCCGACGCGGACATGGACCAGGCCGTCGCGGACATCGTCGGCGCCGCCTATGGCTCGGCCGGCGAACGCTGCATGGCCTTGCCGGTGGTCGTGCCGGTGGGTGAAGCCACCGCCGACGCCTTCCGCGCCAAGCTGGTGAACGCCATCGAAACGCTGCGGCCCGGCGTGCCGACCGATCCCGACGCGCAATATGGCCCCGTCGTCACCGCCGTGCACAAGCAGCGGATCGAAAGCTACATCCAGATGGCTGCCGATGAAGGCGCGGAAATCGTCGTCGACGGTCGCAACTTCTCGCTCCAGGGCTATGAAGAAGGCTTCTTCCTGGCGCCGACGCTGATCGACCGGGTGACGCCGCAGATGAAGAGCTACCAGGACGAGATTTTCGGCCCTGTGCTCCAGATCATGCGCGCCGAAACCTTCGAGGAAGCCTTGAGCTATCCGACCAACCACCAATATGGCAACGGCGTCGCCATCTTCACCCGCAACGGCGATGCCGCGCGCAAGTTTGCGGCTCAGGTCGAAGTCGGCATGGTGGGCATCAACGTGCCGATCCCGGTTCCGGTCGCCTACCACAGCTTCGGCGGCTGGAAGCGTTCGGGCTTCGGTGATCTCGACCAATATGGCATGGACGGCGTGCGCTTCTACACGCGCACCAAGAAGATCACGCAGCGCTGGCCGACCGGCGGCGCCGTGATCGACCAGAGCTTCGTCATCCCGACGATGAAGTAAGAGCGTCCCCCAACAAATAGAGGGGAGCGCGTCCGCCATGGTCGCGCTCCCTTTTTATTGCATGCCGTGTTCCCGCGAAAGCTGGCGCCCGGTTCAAATAGGACGCACTCCTGTCCCTCACCCGTTCAAGCCAACCAACCACAGATCAAAAAAAAGCCGGGCCAGCAACGCTGGCCCGGACAGTTGAGAGATGATCGTAAACCCGGCTTAGAATTCGATCGTGAAGTCCACGCCGTAGGTCCGCGCCGGCTGATAGGTCGACGTCGCCAGCACCTGGAAGTCGATCGGCTGTGCGGGATTGTCGCTGTCGGTAAGGTTGCGTCCCCACACAGCCAGTTCGCCCTTCGCCGGCCCGATCGCAATGTCGCGGAGCGCCACGCGGGCATTCACCAGCCACATCGCATCGGAATAGATGACCGGGCTCCATCCCGCCGGATAGGCCGGATTGGGAAGCTGGCGCGACTTCGAACGCCAGGCGGCATCCGCGCGGAACATCAGATGGGCGTCGCCGATCAGCGGCTCCGTATCATATTGCGCCGCCAGGTTGGACGTCCATTTCGGTCGAACCGTCACGAAGCCCGCAGGATTCTTGACCAGCGGATTGATGTTGTCTTCCTTTGAATGGGTATAACCGACGGCAGCGTTCAACGTCACGCCCCGGACCGGCGCGGCGGTCAGTTCCAGTTCGGCCCCCTTGGTGTGGAGGTCGCCTTCGCGTAGCACCAGCGTGCCCACGTCCGGGTCAGGCACAGGCAGGTTACGTCCGCCCGAAACCGTCTGCAGATCCTTGTAATCCGCCTTGAACACGGCAAGGTTGGCGCGCAGCTTGCGATCGAACAATTCCGCCTTGACGCCTGCTTCCCAAGCCTTGACCGTTTCCGGTTCGAAAGCATAGCCGGAAACAGAGCCGCCCGACACGTATCCGGTCGAGAACTTGCCATAGACCAGCAGATCATTCGAAGGCTTGTAGTTCACGCCCGCCATGTAGGAAGAGCGCGTGTCGCGATATTGCGAGTTGTAGACCAATTGCGCTGCGGGAACGGCAGGCGTCGTGGCCGTCGCCGCCCTCGCATTGCGCCACACATAGCTCACGCTGTCCTTCTTGTCGTGGGTAAGGCGATAGCCGCCCACAATATCCAGCTGCGGAGTGATATGGACTTCCGCCTGAACGAAGCCGGCATAGGAAGTGCCGTCGAAGAAGGACAGATTGCGCTGGCCCGAGGTGATGATGCCGCCGAAGACCGGCGCTACGAACGTCCCGTTCGACAGGCCGTCGCTCTGCCCCACCTGGGTCTTCATATGGAAGTAGATGCCACCTGCCGTGAGGGTCAGCAGCTCCGAATTATAGTTGAACTGAAGTTCGTCGCTCCACTGCTTCAGGTGCGATTCCGAATTGACGCCAAAGAAGGTGAAGGGCGATCCCGCCAAAGCTGCCGTACCGAAATAGGTAGTTGCTACCGCCGGCGTGAGGATTGTGCCGTAGCCACCCACTTCCGAATTGGCGACGATACCAGCCTTGCGATAACCGGCGACATTCTTGACCGACAAATTGTCGTTGATGGTATAAGTCGCGGTCAGATTATGACCCTGCCCCAACGAATAGCCCGGCGTGGTCCAGGGATTGGACACGGCTTTGGGCCGATGAGCGCCCGGCGAAGGCACCGGATTGCTGTTGTAGACCGCCTGGACACTCGCTCCATAAGGGCCAAGGAAACTGGGCATGAAAGCAATCAACGCGTTCGCCTCGGGCGTGAAGCGGCTTTCATTCCAGTCGAACTTGTAGACCATCTTGAAAGCGTCGCTCGGCTCGAACTTGACCGCAGCGAAGACCGACTCGTTATTCTTGTCGCCCAGATATTTGGGCGAAACCTGATCGATTCGATACTGATACGAACCGGGCGCAGCGCCATTGCGGTTCCAGACCGTACCCGCGCCCAGGTTGCGCACATCACCGCGCCGCTCGCTATGCGTATAGCTGATCGATGCGGAGAAAGGCCCGAATTGCGGCAGTTCGATCCGGGTAGAGGAGCGGAACTGGTCGTAATTGCCATAGGTGAACTGCTGGCGCAGGCCATATTTTCCGCTCGGATCGCGCGTGACGATGCTGATCGCACCGGCGGTCGAGTTGCGCCCGAACAGCGTGCCCTGGGGGCCGCGCAGCACTTCGATGCGCTCCAGATCCGGCAGGTCGAACGCCGATCCATAGGCGCTGCCGAGATAGACGCCGTCCAGATAGGTGGCGATGGTGCGGTCCTGGCCCGACACCGAACCATAGGTCACCGAACCGCGCATGGTGAAGGTCGGGACGCCGATGCCGCCGGCCGTCGCGCGGACGTTCAGGTTCGGCGCCTGCGCGCCCAGGTCCATCACGCTTTCGATGCGGTTCGCCTTCAGCGTTTCGCTCGACAGCGCTGTAACCGCCACGGGGACGTCCTGCAGGCTCTGTTCGCGCTTCTGCGCGGTGACGACAATGTCGGCGACCCCCACAGATTGCGGCGCGCTATCCTGCGCCATCGCCTGCCCTTCGACGACAAACGCGCCAAGTGCACAACATCCCAGCAGCGCGGCACGACGACCGACACGGCAGGACTTCAAATTGACTGGATTCATGCTTCCTCCCCAGTGAAAAAACACTTCTATCTCCGTCGCATCCCCGACATTTTTCCGGGGGAATGATATTGCGCGGCGATTTTTTATGGGTCATGATTTAACCCGGTTGATATCGAACTTCAATTTATTTTTTAGTAAAAAAATACAAGGTAACCGCGCGATTTTGCGGCAGGACGGGGCTTGCGAACCGGGCCCATGGACCTGGCATAACGCAGCGAATCCAGAGAGAGGATCATCATGGCTCGGATCACCATCAACGGCCTTGGCATCGAATATGAATTGCTGGGCGACGCCGGCGCGCCTGCTGTGGCGATCACGCCCGGCGGCCGTTTTTCCATGGAAGCGCCTGGCGTCCGCGAACTGGGCCAGCGCCTGGCGGAAGGCGGGCGCCGCGTCCTCATCTGGGACCGGCCCAATTGTGGACTGTCCGACATCATCCTTGAAGGCGATTCGGAAGCGGCCATCAATGGTCGGACGCTCGCCGCGCTGATCGGCGAGCTGGATCTCGGGCCCACGGCGCTCGCGGCTGGATCGGCGGGCATCCGCGTCTCCATGATCGCGGCTGCGCTCGCGCCGGAACTGGTTTCGCATCTGGCGCTGTGGTGGATCAGCGGCGGTCCGCTCGGCCTCATGTCGCTCGCCGTCTTCTATTATGGCGACGCGGCTTTCCAGGTGGCCATCCACGGCATGGAGGGGGTCGCGAATTCCGCGTCCTGGGCCGATCAGATGGCGCGCAATCCCAAGGCGCGCGAAACGATCCTGTCGCAAGATCCCGAACGCTTCATCGCCGCGATGCAGCGCTGGGCGCTCGGCTTTGCGCCTCCGGCCGACTCGCCGCTCCCGGGCATGAAGGAGGAGGATTTCGCCAGGCTCACCATGCCGACATTGATCCTCAACAATGGTCGGCGCGATGTCTTCCACACGCGCGAGACGACCGAGCGGGTGCATCGCCTGATGCCGCAGTCGAAACTTGTCGAGGCACCCTGGGGCGACAATGAATTCAACGAACGCCGCCGTGACGTCGTCGATGGCAGCGCGCCGGGATTGTTCGTGAACTGGCCCGATCTGGCGCCCATGATCCTGGACTTCATCCAGAACTGAACCGCCCGGTACGGGAATATCAGATCAGGAAGGTCAGATTGCCGAAAACATCGTCATTGTTGACGAGGATGACCTTCTTTCTCCTGATCCCGAAGCTGTCGCCCCTGATCTTCAGTTGATGGCGTATTCGCCCCGACACCATGTCGGTCCGACCCTTGCGGCTCGCAGCGACGTGGAGGGTCGAATGGACGATGATGTCGTCCGTCCCGGCGCCGCTTTCCAGTTCGATATTGCCCAGGACATGGGCCGTGCGCGACGCCGGCTGCTGCGCATAATTGGCCGTTCCCTTCAGCCGGAAGATCCTGTCCTGAAGGCCAGCCAAATTCTCGTTCACCAAGGAGATATGGCGGGTCCGATCAACGTCGTCCTCGTTGCAGGGAATCCAATAATGGGCGTCTTCCTCCCACAGGGAAAGCCAGTCGTCATAACGATGTTCGTCGATCAGCCGCGCCTCATGATAGAGGAATTGCTGCACGCGGAAATATGTGGCGATGTCGTTCAAGCCATCCATCCTTGTCAGAACGAGCGTCCGCTCAGGCCGCCGTCATCATTGCCTTCCATTGCCGAAGGAAAGCCCGGCTTCCCAGTTCGTCGGTGATCTGTCCCTCCACCGATCCATCGGGGCGAGCCTGTTCCATGCCCACGCCCCGGCCCATATAGATCCACGGATCGACGGTGGCGCGAAAGCCGCTCATCTGCCGCTCGAAAATCTCCATGTCGTCGGTCGCGCCGCCGCCGGCCGGGCCGTAAAAGGCCTCATGCCCGCGCAGGCGCTGCTGGTTCAGTTCATCGGGAACGCCTTCCAGCAGGGACGGCATCAGGAACACTTCGGTGCGGTCGGCCGCGATCGGCTGGATCACCCGGATCTGCGAGGAAATGAGGACGAGATTGGGGAAGATCAGCACATGCGGCGCGCTGCGCGCCCACAGAAAGCGCGCACGCTCTATGCCGTGCCGTTCGATCAGCGCGGCCTTGTAATTTTCCCGCCAGTCATCCTTGCTTCCGTCCGAGCCGATGAACTGAAGTTCCATCCCCATCGGCGACGTGTCCCAGGACACATGGCCATTGCCCAGGCTGAGGATCAGGGCCGGCGACCCGCTGGTCCCCATGCCGCGACCGTCGACGCCCGCCCGGTTCTGGGTGATCTGGAGGAAGCTTTGATGCAGAAAGTTCAGATGATAGGCATCGACGCTGTTTTCCGCCTGCAGCTTCCAATTGCCGTCATAACCGAATTTATGCGTGCCCGCCGAGACGCTGATGCGCCCGACCGGCGACAGATCGACGGCAATGTCGATCTCCGCCTTGACCAGCGGCCCCAGATAATCGTCCAGCGAAGGCCCGTCGGCCGAGAGGGAAGCAAAGGTAAAGCCGCGATATTGCGCCACCCGGGGCACCGGCCTCAGCCCGAACTCCGCTTTCTCCACGCCATTTTCATAGCGTTCCGGATAGGGCACGCCGATGAGGTCGCCCGTGTTGAGGAAGGTCCACGCATGATAGGGGCAAGTGAAGCGGCTGGCATTGCCCCTGTCCTCGATGCACAATTGCACGCCCCTATGGGTGCATCGGTTCATCAACACGCGCGCGACGCCGTCGCGCCCGCGCACGAACAGGACCGGCTGCTTGCCGATCTTGCGCGTGCGGAAATCG
>DATEJA010000242.1:0-3215 GCA_035278405.1 Sphingobium sp.
CTCAACCAGCGGCGCGTGAACCTCAAGGGATCGCTGCGCTCGCCCGCGCTGGCGGCGACCGCGCAGGGGCTGATCGACCTGGGCACAAGCCGGTTCAGCGCGCTCAAGATCGACGCTGCCCTGCTGACGCCCGGCGCGATCATGGAAAAAGTGCGCGGCAAGGATGTACGCGCCTCCGTGATCCTGGACGGGCCGATGGCGACGCCCTTCATCGACTATGACCTGAGCGCCACCTTGCTGGCGTTCGACAGGACGGGGATCGAGGGGCTGAAGGCCAGCGGCCGCGCCGTGATCGACGCCGATCGCATCCGCGTCCCGGTCAGCGCGACGGCGCGGCGGGTGACGGGGCTCAACGCGGCGGCCGGCGGGCTGCTGCAGAATCTGCGGGTGAAGGGGGACTTCGCCTATAGCGCGGGCAAGCTCATCAGCGACAATCTGAAGATCGACAGCGACAGGGTGGACGCGACCGCGATCGTGCTCGCCGACCTTGACCATGCCATCTATCGCGGGGCGCTCAAGGGCCGGGTCAATGATTACCGGATCGATGGCGTGGGCATCGTCAACCTGACGACCGATATTGGGCTGGTGCCCGGGCCCAGGGGCGGATGGGGCCTGTCGGGCAGGTTCGGGGTGCGCACCGCGCGGTGGGACAATGCCTCGATCCGCGATTTCCTGGGCGGCAACGCCGTCCTGTCCGGGCGCGTCGGCATGACCCCGCAGGGCAAGTTCACCCTCGCCGGCCTCAAGGGCGCCGCGCCCAATTTCCAGGTCCATTCCGGGTCCGGCAGCTATGATCCCGACGGCGCGATCATCTTCGACGCGGCCGCGACATCGCGCCGCTATGGCCCGCTGACCCTCGCCGTGCGCGGCACCATGGATCGCCCGCAGGCGGTCCTGCGCGCACCCCGGCCCTATGTCGGCGTGCAGCTGTCCAATGTCGTGGCCAAGCTGAACGGCGAGCCGGCGGGTTATCGGCTGGAGGCGACGGGCGGTTCACCCTATGGCCCCTTCTTCGCCAATGTGCTGATCCGCACCGCGCGCGGGCCGCTGACCATCGACATCGCCAGCGCGCGCTTCGCCGGCGTCGACATGAAGGGCCGGGTACAGCAAAGCGCCGCCGGTCCCTTCACCGGCCAGCTGGCGATGAACGGGTCCGGCATCAATGGCACGGCCCGCCTGTCGGCCGTGGGCAAGGCGCAGGGTGTCGCAGTGAAAGCGACCGCCAGCAATGCCAGGCTGCCTGGCGAGGCGGACGTGGTCATCGGCCGCGCCCTGCTCAGCGCGAACATGGTGCTGACCGACCAGCCACAGATCAACGCCGACGTGCAGATGGCGAACGCGGCCTATGGCGATACGATCGTCCGCAAGGCGCGCGGCCGGATCAGCTATCAGGGCGGGCGCGGGCGGGCGCAGCTGGTGGCGGACGGGTCGACGGGCGTGCCCTTCTCCCTCGCCGTCAATGCGGCTCTGCGCCCGAGCCTCTACGCCGTCGCGCTGGAAGGCAAGGCGAGCAACATCCCCTTCCGCTTCGCTCAGCCGGCGATCATCCGCATCGAGCGCGGCGGCTATCGCCTGGAACCGGCGACCTTGGTTCTGCCGCAGGGCCGGGTGGATCTGGCCGGCCGCTTTGGCAGCGAGACGGCCCTGCAGGCGCGCTTCAAGGATTTCGACCTTGCCATCGCGAACATCTGGAGCCCGGGTCTGGGCATCAGCGGCAAGGCGACGGGATCGGTCGATTTCACCCAGAGCGGCCAGGCTTTCCCGAACGCGACGACGCGGATCGCCATCAGCGATTTCCGCCGATCCAGCCTGACCGCCGTGTCGGAGCCCGTGGCGATGGCGGTTGAAGGCAGGCTGTCGCGCGCCGGCGGCGACCTGCGCGGCCTCGTCCGGCGCGGCGATGCGACGCTGGGGCGCTTTGTCGCGACACTGGCGCCGCCGGGGCCCGGGGGCAGCTGGTCGCAGCAGCTTCAGTCCGCGCCGCTGCGGGGCGGCATCCGCTATGCGGGGCCCGCCGACGTGCTCTTCTCCTTCGCTGGCCTTGCCGACCAGCAACTGACCGGGCCGGTCGCGGTGGCGGCGGACTTTGGCGGGCGGCTCGGCGCGCCGCGGCTGAACGGGATCGTGCGCGCCAATGCGCTTACCTATGAGAATGAGACGTTCGGGACGCGCGTCACGCAGATGCGGCTCGATGGGCGCTTCACCAATGATCGCCTGGAGATTCGCGATTTCTCCGGCCGGGCTGGCGATGGCAGCGTGCAGGCGAGCGGCTTTGTCGGCCTGGCGGCGGACAGCGGCTATCCCATGGCCATCGCGGTGAAGCTGGACCGCGCCCGCATCGCCCGCAGCGAAGCGATCACCAGCGTGGTGAGCGGCACCATGGACGTCACCAACAGCGCGGCCGATGGCGGCCTTATCAAGGGCGATCTGCGGCTGCCCGAAACCCGCTACCGCATTGCCTGGCAGGGCGGCGCGAAGATCCGCCAGCTCCAGGGCGTGCGGCGCAAGGGCGAAGGCACCGACCTGCTCGACCAGCGCCTGGCCGCGCGCAAGGCCGCCAAGCCCACGACATGGAAGCTCGACATCAGGGTGCGCGCCGACAATGAAATCTATCTGACCGGCATGGGGCTCGATTCCGAATGGAAGACGGGGATGCGCGTCACCGGCACCACCACCGACCCTCGCGTCGTCGGCAGGATCGAAGTGATCCGGGGCCGCTACAGCTTCTCGGGCCATCAGTTCGACCTGGAACAGGGCATCATCACCTTCAGCGGACCGATGATGAACCCCAGCCTCGCCATTCGTGCCGAAACCCGCATCAATACGGTGACGGCAGGCATTGCGGTGGGCGGCACGGCGCAGCGCCCCGACATCAGCTTCGTGTCGACGCCCACCCTGCCGCAGGACGAGATTTTGGCACGCATCCTCTTCGGCGACAATGTCGCGAACCTGTCGGCGGTGCAGGCGATCCAACTGGCAGCGGCGCTCAACGGCCTGCGTGGTGGGGGCGGCGGGCTCAACCCGATGGGCAAGCTGCAAAATGCCTCGGGCGTCGACCGCATCGGCATCGTCGGCGGCGACGAGGCGACCGGGCGCGGCACGTCGATCGCCGTGGGGCAGCATATTTCCAACAATATCTATGTGGAGGTGATCACCGATCCCAAGGGTTTCACCGCGACACAGCTGGAAATCTCCCTGTCGAAGACGCTGAGCCT
>DATEJA010000243.1:0-21170 GCA_035278405.1 Sphingobium sp.
CGTCAACAATGCCGGCAAGACCTGGGGCGGGACGATCGACAATTTTCCCGACAAGGCCTGGCCCAGCGTCATGAGCGTCAATGTCCAGACGCCCTTCACCCTGGTGCGCGAACTGCTGCCCGACCTCAGCGCAGCAGCAACTGCGGACGATCCGGCGCGCATCATCAATATCGGGTCGGTCGCGGGCGTGCGGACGGAGAAACTGCAAGCCTATAGCTATGCCGCGTCCAAGGCCGCGATCCACATGCTCACGCGCGATCTGGCCGGCGATCTGGCCGATCGCAACATCACCGTCAACGCCGTCATCCCCGGCTATTTCCCGACCAAGATGACCGCCCATATGCGCGACGAGGACGCCGTCGACCCGCAGCTGCTCTCGCACATTCCGATGAAGCGCCTCGGCAAGGCCGAGGATATCGCCGGAACCGTCATCTTCCTCTGCTCGCGCGGCGGCGGCTATGTGACGGGAACGCTGCTGCCGGTGGATGGCGGACTGGTCGGCTGCGGCTGAAGGGTGGTGTCATTCCCCCTGTGCGCGGGAGTGAAGGGAAGAATTGAAAATGTCGATGACCGCGCCCGCCTGATTGGACAGGCCGGCGCGGTCTCGGTTTGAATTCAACCCTTGCCCATGAAGGCCGCCACGTCGATCTTTCCTTCGGCCACGAAGGTTTCGCTGAGCTTGAACTTCTGGATCTTGGTCGCACTCATCGGCCATTCGGTGACGAAGCGGACATAGCGCGGGACCTTGTAGCTCGCGATATTGCCGGCACAATATTCGATGACTTCGGCCGCCGACATCGTCTCGCCGGACTTGAGTTCGATATAGGCGGCGACGACTTCGACCAGGCGATCATCGGGCGCGCCGATGATCTGGGCCATCTTGATCTTGGGATGGCGCGACAGGAAACTTTCGACCTCGACCGCCGCGACATTTTCGCCGCCGATCTTGAGCATGTCCTTGATGCGGCCGCCATAGGCAAGCTGGCCGTCCTGGTCGATCCAGCCGGTGTCGCCGCTGCGCAGCCAGCCGTCCGGCAGCATGACCTGGGCGGTCTGCTCCTCATCCTTGAAATAGCCGGAAAAGAGCGGGCCGGAAATCTGGATTTCGCCTTTCACGCCTGTGGGCAGTTCCTCCAGCGTATCGGGATCGACGATGCGGATGCGGTGGCTGCGCAGCGGCTTGCCAACCCGTTCCACCCGCTGGTCCAGCGTGTCGTCGGGGCTGGCCATGGTGCTGATGCCGCCGCTTTCGGTTAGGCCGTAGCAGCCGATCTGCTTCGCCTGCGGAATGGCTTCGGCGAATTTGCGCAGCAGGTCGGGCGCGCCGATATTGATCATCAGGCGCAGCCGCGACAGGTCGCGGCGCTTGAAATCGCGATGGTCGATGAGGCCGGCGGTCAGCGCCGGGAAGGCGGAATAGCAGATCGTCGCGCCGGTCCGTTCCAGTTCCTCCAACGCCGGGCCGGCCTGGAAATGGCTCTGGCAGACGAAGGTCGCGCCCACCTGGCGGCAGGCGTTGAGCGGCAGGTGCGAGGAGAGATGATAGAGCGGCAGCGGATCCCAGAACACGTCCTGTTCCACCAGTCCCAGACGTTCCGCAATCGCGCCCGACACCTCGCACACGACGCCGTGGCTGATCATGCACGCCTTGGGCTGCGCCGTGGTGCCGGACGAGAAGATGATCATGGCGACGTCGTCGGGCGAAACCGCTGCGACGCGCTCGGCCAGAACCTCGTCGGAAATCGTCAGTCCGCCCTTTTCGAATTCGACCTCGGTGGGCCAATATTCTTCATCGGGCGCGTTGAAGTGGAAGACGCTGAGCAGTCTTGGCGCGGCGTCGATCCGCAATTCCTTGCCCGCGCCCCATTTCTCCAATTCTGGGAACTGACGGCACAACAGGCCACGAAGATCGAGATGCGGGCGCGCCGCGCCGGTTGTGAACAATTCGGTGATTTCGGCGTGGCGAAGAACATATTGCAAATCTTCGCCCCGATAACGGGCATTGAGCACGACCGCGCAGGCGCCGATCATGTTGATGGCGCCCACCAGCACCGCATATTCCCAACTGTTGGGCATCAATATGCCGATATGTTCGCCCGGCTGGATCCCCAGCGCCAGCAGATTGCGCGCGCAGGCAATCGTCTCGCGCGCGAACTCGCTGTGACTGGCCTGCCGGTCGCCCAGGATGAAGGCGGTGCGGTCGGGCCAGTGCTGGGCGGCATTCAGGATCGAATGACCGATAGTATTGGGTCTCGCATGGAGATCCAGCGCAGATGACATAGACTATTCCTTGGCTGCAAATATCGTGTCGCGAAAACCGATCTTCCATTCGCCATTTTCGACCACGAACTTGTCGACATATTTGGCGACGACATAAGGCGCCTCGAGCTTCGGCTGGCCGGTCGCGTTCTGGCGATAGCTGCGATAGACGGTGACATAGGACACCGCTTCGGCGGTTTCCGGGCCCGTCACCGTGACCAGCAAATTGGTCGCCGCATGGATCAGCGGGTCGGTGGTCAGCTTGTCGAAAAAGGCGCCGATCGCGGCATGGCCCTTGATCTCGCCGGTGTCGGTGCGGTTGAGCACGCCATCTTTCGCGAAGAGCGACACCAGCCGTTCGAACTGCCGCGTGTCGACACATTCGCAATATTCCAGCATCAGTCGCTGGCAGGCACGTTCGGCCAGAAGCACATTCAGATCAGTCATTTGTCCGTCTCCCAATTGGCAAGGATTCGCCTCGAACGAGGTCAGAGCGATAAACCACCATCGGCGATGATTGTCTGCCCGGTGATGAAACTCGCTTCGCTCGAACACAGGAAGGCGGTGATGCCTGCAATATCCTCGCCCGTGCCGAAGCGGCGCAACGGCGTGTTCTTCTTTGACTGTTCCCAAATGGCGTCGCTGTAGATTTCCCCCATCAGCTTGCCGCCGATGCCCACTTCCATGATGCCCGGCGCCACCGTGTTTGCGCGCACGCCAAAGCGTCCTTCCTCCTTCGCCACGGCGCGGCAGAGCGTTTCCGACCCGGCCTTGGGCACCGCCGACAGCGCATCGCCGACCACGAACCAGTGCGGCGCGACCGACCCGATATTGACGATGCAGCCGCGCGTTTCGCGCAGCACCGGCAGAACCTGGCGGACGAGGGCGATGAAGCCCATCAGTTCGGCTTGCACCGCTTCATGCCACTGGTCCGGCTGCAGTTTCGACACATGGATCTGGGGGATGTGAACGCCCGAGGAGAAGATGACGGCGCGCAGCCCGCCGCTTCGCGCATGGGCCGAGCGGATGAGGTCGCCGAGCGCCTGCTCGTCCGCAATGTCGAGCCGGTGCGCGCCGACCTGGGCAAGGCCGGCCAGCTCGTCGGTCAGCGACTTCGCCTTCGCCTCATTGGAGCGATAGGTGAAATCGACATGATCCCAGTCGCTGGCGAGACGCCGGACGATGGCGCTTCCCAATCCTCCTGTGCCCCCCAGAACCAGGGCGCCGCCCTTCTCCTTCTTCACCCCTGTGTCACCTTGTCCAAGGGCGCTGATCGCCCGCATTGAAACCCATGTCGGCAATTTATCGTGGCCATCCGGCCGAAAACCTATCTTGCGACGAGTATTGGTGAGCACCGGCCGACCGGCGATCCCACCGCTTTTCTTTCATCGCCCGTGGCGGCTAAGGTCCTGTCTTTGGAAAGGTCGCGTGCAAATGCTCGCGATCCAGAGAGGAAGAGATGACAATGTTTTGCCCGCACAGGATCAAGCCATGACTGTTGCCGTTCAACATGGCGTGCGCCTGCGCGGCGACGGCCTCATGCTGAGCGCCGACATCTATGGGCCAACCGATGGACCGGCCGTGCTTTTCTTTCATGGCGGCGGGCAGAGCCGCCGGTCATGGCGCGGGTCGGCTCGCCGATTGGGAGCAGCGGGATACCGGGCGATCGCCGTCGACCTGCGCGGCCATGGCGACAGCGACTGGGCGGCGGACGGCGACTATCTGCTGGACGCCTATGCGCGCGATGTCGAGGCGCTGATCGATCAGCTGGACGGGCCGGTCGCGCTCGTCGGCGCGTCGCGCGGCGGCCAGTCGGCACTGGTCGGCGGGTCGCGGCGGCCGGGCCGGATCGCGCTGATCATGCTGGCAGATGTCGCCCCGGCGATGCGCGATGAAGGCATTGACGAATTTCGCGACTTCTTCGCCGCGAGCGTCAAGGGCTTCGCCACGATCGACGAGGCGGCCGATGCCCTGGCGCATCATCTCGGCCGCGAGCGGATGGCCGATGCGTCCGGCCTGGCTTCCACCCTGCGGCAGGGCGAGGATGGTCGGCTCTACTGGCGCTGGGACCCGGCCACGGTGCGTCCCGAATTCCTCCACCCGCCCTCGGAAGGAGAGGCGCTGGAGGCTGCGGCGGCGCGGCTGCGCGACCCGGTCGTGCTGGTGCGGGCGGAGCTTTCCAACATCGTCACCGATGACAGCGTCGCGCTGTTCCGCGCGCTGACGCCGCAGCTGGAAGTCGTCATCGCGCATGGCGTCGGCCACATGTTCACCGGCGACCGCAACGACGCCTTTGCCGAGACGCTGCTGGAGCGGCTGCGGGCGCTGGCGAGAGGGTGATCGGCGGCGCGGCGCCCTATCGTCCGAAAGGTGCGCGCGCCGCGTCCACGATGTCATTCCTCTCCACCAGCGATTTTCGGCCGCTCCCCGTGGCGGCGGCCGCATATATTTCACTGGTCACGAAGGGAATGAGAATTGGATCCGCTCAGCAAGTTGATGCAGAGATATTGCTTCGCCTATACCGCGACCCACGATTTCAGCGTCGCCGACAAGATCATGGCCGACGACTATACCTTCTATATGGGCGAGCATGTCTTCACCGGGCGCGAGGAAGCCTATAAGCCCGCCGCCGATCGACAGTTCAAGGCTTATCCGGGCCTGGGCTTCACCGTCCACGACTTCTTTTCGAACGGCGACCGCTGCGCGATGTTCTTCAGCGAACATGGCCATTCGCTGCAATATGACACGCCGACCGCCTGGCACGGCGTCAGCCTTTATCGCTGGAACGGCGAACGGCTGACCGAATGTCGGATCGAACAGGATTATTATGGTCGCCGCCGCCAGTTGGTGAGCAAGCGGCCCGATCCAATCGATCCGGCCGCCTATGCGCCCTGGACCGTGCCGGTCGAAAAGCCCAGCGCCGACAATGAGCGGATCGTCACCCAATGGATCGAACGGGGCGGTCTGCTGCGCAGCGCCATCGGCAGCCTGGACGACGAAGCCGTGGCGCCGTCGATCGACCGGGCGATCTTCCATGATGAGAACGCGCGGGTGGTCGACATCATGTCGGCGGGCAAGCGCGTCGCCTTCCAGGTCGCGATCGAGGGCCATTATGCCGGCGGGCTCAAAGAACTGGCCGGCCATGCAGGCGCGCGCGCGTCGCTCTACGCGACCGGCATCGCCTATGTCGAAAATGGCGAGATCAGCAAGGTTCGCGCCGTGACCGACCGCTACACGATGGAGCGGCGGGTGCTGGCGGCGGCCAAGGGCTGAAAAAATCGGACAGGGGTTGCCGCACGTCAGCGCAGCCGCCGGGGGAGAGTGAGAATATGTTCCAGCTGGAGCTGATCGCGCCGATCGGCGACCTTCTCGGTCGCCAGGCAGCTAAGGCGGCGGGCAAGATCGCCTATCAGGATGCGGGCCGGGGCGTCAGCTATGGCGACCTGCAACGAAGGACCGCCAATCTGGCGGGACATCTGGCCGACAATGGGGTGGAGCCCGGCGATTGCGTTGCGATGCTCCTCCCCAACTCGGTCGATTGGGTCGAATCCTGTTTCGCGATCGTGCGCGCCGGGGGCATTGCCGTACCGATCAGCGTCGAGGCGAGCGAAGGCGAGATCCTCTACCGGCTGACCGACGCGAAATGCCGCGCGATCATCACCACGGCGGCGCTCGCTCCCGCCATCCGCGCCCTCGCGGCCGATGCGAAGATCGGCCTGTTGGTCGTGCCCACCGAAGGGGACGGCGCTTCCTTCCAACATTGGACCGAAACGCCCGCATCCACCCCGGCCCGCGATCCGTCCGACATCGACGCGGTGGCGTTCCTGGTCTACACGTCGGGCACCACGGGACAGCCCAAGGGGGTGCAGCTGAGCCTGCGCAACATGCTGTGGGTGACGGCCGCCTGTTGGGCACCGATCCTGGGGCTCGCCGAGGGCGACAAGCTGCTCTCGCCGCTGCCGCTCTATCATTCCTATGCGCTCAACCTGACGGTCATTTCCATATTGGCGACGGGCGCGTCGATCCACCTCATGGAAAAATATTCGACTCGGGAAGCGATCGACCTGCTCGCCAGCGGAGAGTTCACCATCTTCCCCGCCGTGCCGACCATTTTCCATTATCTGCTGGACAGCGCCCGGAGCGGGGAGGTCGCGCTGCCGGGAATACGCGCCTGCGTTTCGGCCGGCGCCATCATGGCCGGCACGCTGAACGCGGAATTTGAGGAACTGTTCGGCGTACCGCTGCTCGACGGCTATGGCATTACCGAAACCGCGACGATGGTGACGATGAACTGTGCTTCGGGCGGGCGGATCATGGGTTCGTGCGGCCTGCCCATCGTCGGCCTGGCGGTGCGCGTCGTCAATCCAGCGACGCTGGAGGATTGCGCGCCGGGCGAGGAAGGCGAACTGATCGTGCGCGGACCCAATGTCATGCACGGCTATCTCAACAAGCCGGAGGAAACCGCCAAGGCGCTGCGCAACGGCTGGTATCATTCGGGCGATCTGGCGCGTGCCGACGCCAACGGCTTCCTGACCATCACCGGCCGGATCAAGGAACTCATCATTCGCGGCGGCCAGAATATCGCGCCCGCCGAGATCGAGGAAGTCGTCCAGACGCTGGACATCGTCGTCGATTGCGCAGTCGTCGGCCTGCCCCATGCTCATCTGGGCGAAGTGCCTGGCCTCTTCGTCATCCCGCGCGACAAGGATTTCGACGAAGCGGTGGTGATCGCCCATTGCCGCGCGCACCTGTCGTCTTACAAGGTGCCCCAGACGGTGCATGTCGTCACCGAAATCCCGCGCACCGGATCGGGCAAGATCATCCGCTACAAGCTGCGGGATTTGGTTTCCTGATTCCTCTTGAACGATCGGTTCCCCGGCGAAGGCCGGGGAACAGGGTCATGGAAAGCCGGCGCTCTACGAAGGCCGGAGCCCACGGCCGTCAGGCGGGGGCCAGCTCGGCCTTCAAAGCGACCAGCCGCCGCCCGCGACGATGGTCTGGCCGGTGATATAGTCCGCTTCGGGCAGGCAGAGCAGATAGACCGCACCCGCCGCTTCCTCCGGCGTTCCGGCGCGGCCCAACGGGATGCCGCTTTCCATCGCGTCCAGTATTTCCTGGCTGACCCCGGCCTTGATCTCCTTGCCCTTCATGGTGATGGACGATTTGCCCGCTTCGCCCGCCGTCATGCGCGTCATGATGACGCCGAAGGCGACGGCGTTCACCGTCACATTGTAGCGTCCCCATTCCTTCATCAGCGTATTGGTGACGCCCACGACGCCCATCTTGCCCGCCGTGTAAGCAACCTGCCCGGCATTGCCGCCCAGCCCCGCGACGGAGGAGATGTTGACGACGGTCCGCCGCTTGGCCCTGCCATCGGCCGCGATCTCCGCCTTGGCCGCCGCCGCGATCACCGGCTGCGCGGCGCGCAGGATGCGGAACGGCGCGTTCAAGTGAACGTCGATCATCGCCTGCCATTGTTCGTCGCTGGTATTCTGGATCACCGCATCCCAGGCATAGCCCGCATTGTTGATGATGATGTCGATGGTGCCGAACGCCCCGACTGCCGTGTCGACGAAATGCTGCGCGAATTCCGGCGCGGTCACGTCGCCGATGCAGGATACGGCGCGGCCCCCCGCCGCCTCGATCTCGCCGACCGTCTCATCGGCGAACGCCGCGTCCAGATCATTCACCACGACGCTGGCGCCCGCGCTCGCCAGCTTCAGCGCGATCGCCTTGCCGATGCCCCGACCCGAACCTGAAACCAGTGCGACCTTATTGTGTAGAACCTTCAACAAAACTTCTCCCTCGCCCACTTTGGGGGGCGCCCTATCAACTCAGCTTGCGCTCATCCAGCCCCAGCGAGCGGCCGATGATCTCGCGCATGATTTCGGACGTGCCGGCAAAGATGCGGCTGATCCGCGCGTCGGCATACATGCGGCAGATGCGATATTCGTTCATATAGCCCGCGCCGCCGTGCAACTGGACACATTCGTCCATCACCCGCGCTTCCAGTTCGCTGGTCAGCAGCTTGGCGGCGGACGCATCCTCCGCCTTCAGTTCGCCCGCGTTCAACAGCAGCACGCACTGGTCGGCATAGGTTTGCGCCATGTCCAGTTCGGCGCGCATCGTCGCCATCTTGAACCGGGTGTTCTGGAACGCGCCGATGGGCTTGCCGAAGGCGCGGCGTTCCTTGACGAAATCCAGCGTCAGGTCGAACGCCGTCTGCGCCGTCGCCATGAAGCCGATCGCGGCGACCAGCCGTTCCTGCGCCAGAAAACGGGCGAGATAGCCGAAACCCTGACCCGGATCGCCCAGCACATTGGCCTTGGGCACCTTCACATCGTTGAAGAAGAGTTCGGCCGTATCCTGCGCCTTCATGCCCAGCTTGTCGAGCTTGCGGCCGCGCTCGAACCCTTCCATCCCGCGCTCGACCACGAACAGGCCCAGGCTGTGCTTCACATCGGGGTCGGTGCGCGCCGCGACCACGACAAGGTCGGACAGGATGCCGTTGCTGATATAGGTCTTGGCCCCGTTCAGCAGCCAATGGTCGCCCTTGTCCTCTGCCCGGGTCCGCATGCCCGCCAGGTCCGATCCGGTCGACGGCTCGGTCATCGCGACGGCCAGGATCTTCTCCCCGCTGACGATGCCCGGCATCCAGCGGTCCTTCTGCTCGTCGGTGCCGAGCTTGGCTATATAAGGCGCGACCAGATCATTATGCAGGTTGATGTAAAAGCCGATGTCGCCATGGCGCATATTTTCTTCGATGATGATCTGTTCGAACCGGAAATCATCAATGCCCGCGCCGCCATATCTCTCGTCCGCCCAGGTGCAGAGCAGGCCCTGCTCACCGGCTTTCAGGAACAGTTCGCGGTCGACGATGCCCTGCTGGTGGAACCGCTCGACATGCGGGGCCACCTCGCTGGTCATGAACTTGATGACGCTTTCCCGGAACTGTTCATGCTCCGGTTCGAAGATCAGCCTTCTCATGCCATTTCCCGATCCTTGGCGGGCGCCGCTTCCCCATAGAAGGGCTCGCGCCGTTCAGCCTTGTCGCGCAGCCAGGCGGAGGGGAGGAAACGGTCCCCATATTTCCGGGCCAGATCGTCCGCCCGCGCCACGAATTCGCCGATGCCGACCATGTCGATATAGCTGATCGTGCCGCCGGTCCAGAGCGGGAAGCCCCAGCCATAGACCGCGCCCAGATCCGCGTCCTGCGGCGTTTCCAGCACGCCTTCCTCCAGGCAGCGCGCGGTTTCCATCGCCTGCGCGTAGAGGAAACGCTGCTTCAGCTCGTCCTGATCGGGCTGGTGCGTCGCGATCGGGAAATGTTCGGCCAGGCCCTTCCAGATATGCTTCGATCCGCCTTCGGGATAATCGTAGAAGCCGCCACCGGCCTTGCGACTGCCGCGCCCCATGCCGATCATCTTCCGCAATACCGGCAGGCCGCGCTCGATCGTGTAGGTGTTGCCTTCGGTGCCCGCCGCGTCGTCGACGATCTTGACCGGCAGCTCCATCGTCACCTCGTCAAGCAGCGCCAGCGGCCCGGTCGGGAAGCCGGCGGATTTCGCCGCATTCTCGATACGCGCCGGTTCGATCCCCTCCTCGACCATCGCCACGCCTTCGAAGATGAACATGCGGAACACGCGGCTAGTGTAGAAGCCGCGGCTGTCGTTCACCACGATCGGCGTCTTGCGCAGCTGGGCGATGAAATCCAGCGTGCGCGCCAGCGTTTCATCCGACGTCTGCTTGCCCCGGATCACCTCGACCAGTCCCATCCGGTCGACCGGCGAGAAAAAGTGGGTCCCGATATATTTGTCAGGCCGGCTGGATGCCTGCGCCAGTTGGGAAATGGGCAACGTCGATGTGTTCGATCCGAAGACGGCGCTGGGTGGAATGACCGCCTCGGCCTTGCGCGTGGTTTCCGCCTTGATGCCGATATCCTCGAACACCGCTTCGACGATCAGGTCGCAGCCATCGAGCAGCGCATAATCGTCGGTCGGGGTGATCCGGGCCAGCAGTTCGTCCGCCTTGGCCTGGGCCAGCTTGCCCTTTTCGATGAGCTTCCCCTGCACCTTGGCGGAATAATCCTTGCCCTTCTGCGCGGTCGGCACGTCGCGGTCGAGCAGCACGACCTCGATCCCCGCATTGGCCGAGACATAGGCGATCCCTGCCCCCATCATGCCCGCGCCCAGCACGCCGACCTTCTTCACCACGCTCTTGGGCACGGCGGCGGGGCGGCGCGCGCCCTTTTCGGCCGCCTGCTTGGAAATGAAGCTGGTGCGGATGATGTTGGTCGCCACCGGATCGCTCAGCAGCTTGGCGAAATATTTGCTCTCGACCGACAGCGCCTTGTCGAACGGCAGTTGCAGCCCTTCGAACACGCTGGCCAGGATGGCGAGCGGCGCGGGTCCGTTATAGCCCTTCTTGGCGATGTTCGCGGCGGCAAGCGTATAGGCCAGCGCGTCTTCGGGCACGGTCATGCCCTTCTTCTGCGGCGGGACCCATCCCTTGACGTCCCAGGGCTTCACCGGATCGGGGCCGGTCGCCAGCCAGGCGCGGGCGCGGTCCATCAGCTGGTCCGCCGGGACCACCTCGTCCACGATCTTCAGCTTCAGCGCCTCGGCAGGCCCCACGCTGCGGCCCGACAGCAGCAGGTCCAGCGCCGTCTTCATGCCGGCGATGATGCCCAGCCGCACCGTGCCACCCGATCCGGGCAGCAGGCCGACATTGACTTCGGGCAGGCCGACCAGCGCCTTTTGATCGTCCACCAGGATGCGGTGATGGCAGGCCAGCGCCAGTTCAAAACCACCGCCCAGCGCCAGCCCGTTGAGGACCGCGACCCAGGGCTTGCCGGACATTTCCATCGCCCGGTGCATCTGCGTCGCCTTTTGCGAAAAGGCGAAGGCTTCCGCCTTGGTATATCCGCGCACCAGTTGCTTCAGGTCCGCGCCGGCCATGAACGCCTTTTTCGCGCTGGTCAGGATCACGCCCTTGATGCTGTCGTCAGCGGCGATCGCGGCGGTCGCTTGCGTCATGTCATGAATGAAATCGTCATTTACGACGTTCATAGACTCGTCGGCATTGTCGAGGATGAGGGTGGCGAAACCGTCGGCCGCCTTTTCGATCTTCATATGTTGCATTGCTTCTTGGCTTTCCGCTTCGCGCTTCAGACGCGTTCGATGATGCAGGCCGTGCCCAGGCCATTGGCCGCGCACAGGGAAATGGCGCCGGTGGCAAGGTCGCGGCGCTCCAGTTCGTCGAGGACCGTGCCGACCAGCATCGCGCCGGTCGCGCCCAGCGGATGGCCCATGGCGATCGCGCCGCCATTCACGTTCATCCGGTCGTGGGGCACGTCCATCTCCTTCATGAAACGCATGACGACGCTGGCGAAAGCCTCGTTCAGTTCCCAAAGGTCGATGTCGTCCTTGCTCATCCCGGCGTTGCGCAGCGCCTTTTGGCACACGGCCGTCGGGGCGGAGAGCATGATGGTGGGTTCCGACCCGATATTGGCATAGGCCCGCACGCGGGCGCGGGGCTTGAGGCCCGCCTTCTCCCCGAATTCCTTCGACCCGACCAGGACGAGGCCCGCGCCGTCGACGATGCCGGAGCTGTTGCCGCCATGGTGGACATAGTTCAGCGCCTCGACCTGCGGGTAGCGATCCTTCACCACCGCTTCGAAGCCCGCCTTGCCGAACCCTTCGAACGACGCCTTGAGCTTGCCCAGATTTTCCAGCGTCGTGCCGGGCCGCATATGTTCGTCATGGTCCAGGATGACGTCGCCCAGCACGTCCTTCACTGGCACGATCGCGCCCTTGAAGCGGCCCTCGGCCCACGCCTGCGCGGCGCGGTTCTGGCTTTCCACGGCAAAGGCGTCGACATCCTCGCGGCTGAAGCCATCAAGCGTCGCGATCAGATCCGCGCCGATGCCCTGGGGGGCATAATGGTTGGTGTAGGCGATGGTCGGGTCGGCGGTCCAGGCGCCGCTGTCATAACCCATGACGGTGCGGCTCATGGATTCGACGCCGCCGCCGATGCCCGCCTGGATCATACCCGAATGGACCTGCGCCGCGATCAGGCTGACCGCGTCGAGGCCGGTGGCGCAGAAGCGATGGATCTGCTGGCCGCCGACCGTCTGCGCATAGCCTGCCTGAAGCACCGCCGCGCGGGCCAGCACGCCGCCCTGTTCGCCCACCGGCTGGGCCATGCCGATGATGACATCGTCCAGCAGGCCGGTGTCGAGCGCGTTGCGGTCCCGCACCGCCTGGAGCAACTGCGTCGCCAGCTGCACGGACGGGATTTCATGCAGCGCCCCGTCCGGGCGCCCCTTGCCACGAGGGGTGCGCACATGATCGTAAATATAGGCTTCCATCGACATATCCTGCTAAGCGTTCGGCCATGTTGAGCCAGGCAATGGGGTCACATTTGAATCTGAAGGCGCTCCAGCCACCTATCGAAGGGTGGGCGTAGGCGCGGCGATGCCCCGCGCAGCCTACTCCGTGTACAGGGCGCGCAGGCGCGCGATCTTGAGTTGGTCGAGACCCAGCCGGTCGCGCAGATAGGCTTTCGCGCCGCCGGGATAGCCGTCGATCACCTTGAACACCGCCTCTATCGACGGGCGCGCGGAACTGACCATCACCTTCGCCATGGCGGGCGGGATCTTTCCCCAGGTCTGCGCGGCGGGGCCGACCTGGGCGAGCTGGAAATAGCGATTCGTCAGGAGATAGTCCTGGATCACCGTCTCGCGCGGCACGCCCAGCGCCGTCAGCACCAGCGCGGCGGCCACGCCGGTGCGGTCCCGCCCGGCCGAACAGTGGAAGGCGAGTGGCGCGTTGCCGGCGAGCAGCTGCTGGAACAGCCGGCGATACTGGCCGTTGAACTGGTCGAGGATGATCGGATACATTTCCACCATCTTCACCTGCAGCTCCTCGGGCGACATGTCCTTGAGGTTGGTCATGTGCCGGCCCAGGATCGAAAAATCATAATCGTCGGCCAGGATTTTCGGCGCCTGACCCGCAGGCCAGTCGGTCGGTTCGGCGGCACGCTCCTGCGTCGAGCGGAAATCAACTTCGGTGCGAAGGCCGAGCGTCTTCAGATAAGCGAAGTCCGCCGGGGTGAGGCCGTGCAGCGACCCGGACCGGAACAGCAGGCCCCAGCGAACATGGCGATGGTCTTCGGTCGGATAGCCGCCCAGGTCACGGAAATTCTGCCCGCCTTCCAGCGGCAGGGCGCGTTCATAGCTATATTGCGCCGGCGGCTGCGACAGCGACGGCAGCCTGTCCCGAGCGGCGGCGCCCTGTCCGACTGCGCTGACGAGGGCAATGATCGCCGCGCCGGAGGCGGCAAGCCTGCGAAAGGAAAGTCCGACCATCCTCTGTCCCCATTTTGTCGGCGGGCCGATCGGGCCGCCCTGATTATCGTCCCGCAACAGATCGACTTGCCGGCGAATTCGTCCCTCCTGAAGATAGGAAGGGCTGAAAAAACGGCGGATGAAGGCAGGCCGGATGATATTGCCGCCGCTCTCACCTTACCGGCCGGCGACGATGTGAACCTTTCCCCGGTCATGACCGTTAGGAGGGCTCCCATCACAGGAGCCAACCCATGAGCACAGACAGCAGCATCAGCCTATTGAACAGCCTCATCAAGACGACGCTGGACAGCATGAAGGGCTTCAAGGACGCCGCAGAGGACGCGGAGAACACGCGCTATGCGTCGCTGTTCGCCGATTTCGCCCGCGAACGCAGCGAAGTGGCGACCGCGCTCCAGGCCGAAGTCCGGCGCCTGGGCGGCAATCCGGAGGATGACAGCAGTTTCCTCGCCGCCGCCCATCGCAGCTTCATGGACCTGAAACAGGCCTTTACCGGCAAGGATGACAAGGCGATCATCCAGGAAGTCGAGCGCGGCGAGGATTATATCAAGGGCAAATATGAAGAGGCGCTGCAGGATGCCGACCTCGATCCGTCGAGCCGGTCCGTGGTCGAGCGCGCCTTCCAGTCGGTGAAGGCGGGCCATGACCGCGCCAGCCAGCTGAAGCACAGCGTCGACTGACGTCGCCCGAGCCTTTTCGGCCTGCAAGGGCCCCGCCTCTTTTCGGACAGGCGGGGCCCTTTTCGCGAGGGGGCGTTCCCCGGCGCGCCACCTGACTTTCTGTTCATGAAACTGAACCGGCGAATGGACCGTTGCTTCATCAGGTCGTCAACAGAATCCGAGGAAAGTCAATGCGAACGGCAGCAGCAAGGGCCAGTGAACGGTTCCCCATCGTCCATCATTATATCCCGCTCTACAGGGATGACGAACCCAATCACTGTCCGGGCTGCGGAAGGCAGCATTGGATCATCGGCCGCATGACCGCCGAATGTGGCTTTTGCGGATCGGCGATCCTGCTGGAGCGGTTCAGCACCTGGAGCGCTTCCCCACGGATCGAGTGCCGGGCGCCCCAACCCGACGAGCTGCCCGAATATCTGCGGGCGGTGTGCTGAAGCCCCTTCAGGGCTGAGCCTTCGCGCGCCAGTGCAGCAACAGCACGGGCAGCAGCAGCAGGCTCATCACGGTGGCGCTGATCAATCCGCCCAGGATGACGACGGCCATCGGTCCCTGGATTTCGCGGCCCGCCTGCCCGGCGTCGATCGCGAGCGGGGCAAGGCCCAGCGCGGTGACGAGCGCGGTCATCAGGATGGGCGTCACCCTTTCCCGCGTCGCCCGCAGCACGGTTTCGATCGACCAGGCCGCGCCCTCCACCTCCACCAGATGATCGGCGTGGGACAAGAGCAGGATGGCGTTGCGCGCGGCGATGCCGAACAGGGTCACGAACCCCACCAGCGCGCCCAGCGACAGCGTTCCTCCGGTAAGCAGCACCGCGATCACCCCACCCGCCAGCGCAAAGGGCGTGCCGGACAGGATCAGCGCGGTCGGGCGCGGCCCGCCAAAGGCCAGCGACAGAAGCGCGACCATGGCAATGCCGGCGAAGGCGACGTTGAGCATGAGCTGGCGCGAGGCGGCGGCCTGCCCCTCCGCCGCGCCGGCATAGCCGAGATAGACGCCGGGCGGCAGGCGAACGTCGCGGGCGATGCGGGCGCTGGCGTCGCGCACGAAGCCACTGATGTCCGACCGGGTGGGATTGACGGTGACGACCTGCCGCCGTTGCCCGCCGTCATGGACGATGGTGGAGCGGCCCTCCTCCTCCCGGATCGTCGCGATCGCGCTGAGCGGCGTCGCCGTGCCGTCTGACGAGCGAACCAGCATGGCGCCGATCCCTTCCGGGTCCTGCCGCAGCGCGGGCGGCAGGGCGAGCGCGATGTCGATCGTGCGGTCGGCATCGCTGGTTTGGGCGACGACATGACCCTGGAAGGCGATCTCGATCGCGTCATAGGCGTCGGTGGCGGTGATGCCGTGCAGCGCCATCCGGTCATGGTCGAGGCGGATGCGCAGCACGGGGGTTCCGGCAGGCGCCTTCACCTGCACATCGGCGGAGCCAGGCACCTGCTTCACCACCCTGGCGATGTCGGCGGCGACGCGGTCGAGCGTGTCGAGATCGGCGCCATAGATGCTGATCGCGACCGCCGCCGTCTCGCCCGACAGGCTTTCGCCGATGCGATCGCCCAGGAAGGTCAGCACCTCGCTCTGCACCCCGGGATAGCGGGACAGGATGGCGCGGATGCCGGCTTGCGCCGCTTCCTCGCCGGCGCCGTTGACGGGCTTCAGCTTGACATGGAATTCGCTGTGGTTGGGGAGGAACGTGTCCTCCCCCGCTTCGGCGCGGCCGATCTGCTGCGTCACCGTGGCGACCTGCGGCAGCACCAGCAGATCATGCGAGATGCGCGCGCCCGTGCGCCGCATCCAGTCCATCGACGCGCCGGTCGGGCCGACGACCTGAAGGACATAATGCCGCTCGCGAAAGGCGGGGAGCAGTTCGTTGCCGAGCGAGAGGAAGAGCAGGCCGCCGACGATGCCGGTCACGGCGGCGGCGGCCGCGATCGGGCGCGGATGGGCGCAGAGGCGGCGGACCAGCCGTTCATGCGCGCCCTTGATGCGGGTGATGAAGCGCGGCTCCTCGCCATGGGCGACATTGCGCAGCAGCAGGAAGGCGAGCGCGGGCGTCACGCTGACCGCGACCAGCAGCGAGGCCAGCACGGCGAGCGCGAAGGCGAGCGCCAGCGGGCGGAAGAAGGCGCCGTGCAGCCCGGTCAGCATCAGGATAGGCGCCATGGTGAGCAGCAGCACCCAGGTCGCATAGACGACGGGCGCGCGCACCTCGATCGAGGCGGCCTCCACCACCGCCTCGCGCGACAGGCCGGCAGGGGCGAGGCGCAGGCGGCGGACGATATTTTCGATGTCGACGATGGCATCGTCGATCACCACGCCCAGCGCCACGGCGAGGCCGCCCAGCGTCATCGTGTTGATCGTCTGGCCGAAATGGTCGAGGATCAGGATCGCCGCCAGCAGCGACAACGGGATCGACAGGAAGGCGATCAGCGCGACGCGCAGGCTGCGCATGAAGGCGATCAGCACCAGCCCGATCAACAGGCCGCCGATCAGCAGGTCATGGCGGATGCCGGCGAGCGCCGTCTCGATGAAATTGGCCGGACGGTGAAGCGCCGGATAAAGCGTCACGCCCTGGGCCGCGAGAGCGGGGCGAAGGCCGTCCAGCGCCTTTTCCACCGCCAGCGTGGTATCGAGCGTGTTGGCGCCATATTGGCTCGACAGCGCAAGCAGGACGCCGGGCTTGCCCATGATGAGGGCGTCGCCAAACTGCGGCGCGGGGGCGTCGACCACATCGGCGACATCGCCCAGCCGCAGCGACCCGCCGTTGATCGGGGTCAGCACCGAATTGGCGAGGCTTTGCGCCGTGACCGCGTCATTGTCCGGCTGGATCAGGATGCGCTGGCCCGGCGTGTCGGCAAAGCCGCCGCCGCGCACCGCCGCGCCGGCCTGGATCGCGCTTGCAAGGTCGGTGATGGAGATGTTGCGGGCGATGAGGTCGGCCGGGCGGACGCGGATCTCGATGCGCCGCTGTGCGCCGCCAAAGACGGTGGCGCGCGCCACGCCCGGCACGCTGAGCATCCGCTGGCGCACGCTCCATTGCACCAGATCGCGCAGGGCGAGCGGGCTGAGCCGGTCCGAGGTGAAACCGATCTTGAGCAGGTCCATGGTCGAGGAGGTCAGCGGCGTCAGCGTCGGCGTCCCCACCCCGGCGGGCAGGCGCGCGGCGGCATCGCCCAAGGCTTCGGCCACCACCTGCCGCGCGCGATAGGGGTCGCTGCCCTCCTTGAAGATGACGGTGATGACCGACAGGCCCTGGATCGATTCCGACCGCACCGATTCCACGCCATTGGCACCGTTGATGACGGTTTCGAGCGGGCGGGTGACGAGCGCCTCCACCTGTTCGGGGACGAAGCCGGGCGCTTCGGTCTGGACCGTCGCCTGCGGCGGCACGAAGTCGGGGAAGACGTCGTAGGGCGCGGCGCGCAGCGACAGGCCGCCGACCAGCAGGAGCAGCAGCGCGGCGGTCAGCACCATCCAGGGATGGCGCACGCTCTGGCGGACGACGATGCCGAGCATGGGGCTAGTCGTCCTCGCTCATCGGCTCGCCGCCGCGCTCGATCGACAGGAGCACGGTGAGGCCGTCGGCGGCGAGCCGGTCACCTGGCCTCACGTCGCGGCGGGTGAACCAGCCGTCGGCTTGCGGCCGCGCGTCGATCAGTTCGATGCGGCGATAGCCGCCGCCCGGTTCGGCGCGATAGACCCAGAGGCCGCCCTGATAGCGCAGGATCGCCGCGCGCGGGACGATGACGCCGCTTTCGCTGCCGTTGGTCGCCATGCTGACCGGCAGCACCCGGCCCGCGCCCAGTTCGCGCGCCAGCGGCCCTTGCACGATGGCGAGCGAGCCTGCGCTTTGCAGATGGGAGTCGGCGGCGGCGGCGGGGCCGAGCAGGCGCACCGTCGTGGCTTCGTCTATCCGCACCAGCGCGCCGGCGGGCGCCGGGCCATCGGCGAAGTCGACGCGGATGAGGCTGGCCTGCCCGGCGGCGATGGCGCGGATGAGGCCGCCCAGCGCCGGCGCCGACCAGCCGGCAAGGCCGGGCCCGAATTCCAGGCTGACGCGCTGCCTGGCCGCCGTCAGCCGGGCGCGGTCCGCCACCGACTGCACGCGGGCGAGTTCCACCGCATGGGCGGACGCGCTCTGGTCGGCGGCGGCGAGCGCCCGCTGGCGCGCGTAATCGGCGTCGGACGCGGCGCGGGCGGCGTCGGCGCTGACGATCTCGCTCTGGATCGCGGACAGCGCGCTGATGTCGAGCGCGCGGGCGAGGCCGTGGCGCAGCGTCGCGACCTGCGCCGGGGCGAGCGTCAGGAGGGCGATGCCGGCATGCGCCGCCTGCGCCTTGTCGAGCATGACCACGCCGTCGCGCGGCGCGGCTGCGGCGGGGGCAGCATCATCGTCATCCTTCCCGGTGGTGAGCCAGGGGAAGGCGATGAACAGCGCGCCGGCGAGCGCGGCGCCCGCCGCGGCGGAGCCCAGGGCCAAGGGCAGCGGCTTCATGGGCGGGGCTCCAGCGCGCCGGGGGTCAGCATCAGTTCGGGTCCTTCCAGCGGGCGGCGCAGCGCATCCTCCAGCGCCGCGTCGGCGCTCTGGACGCGGGCGAGCGCGGCGATTTCGGCAAGCCTGGCCTGGGGCACGCCGCCCTGCGCGGCGGCCCAGTCGGTGCGGTCGATCTGCCCCAGGCGCAACTGCGCGTCGGCTTGGGCGGCGAGGCGGCGGGCGATGGGCAGGTCCGCCTGCCGCACCCGGGCGAGCGCCGCGCGGGCAAGGCGCGCTTCGCTGATCGCACCGTCGAGGCCGGCATTGGCGGTTGCCACCACCGCTTCCAGCTTGCGGCCCGCTTCGGCGCGTTTCGCCTGCGCGGCGGCGATGGCGTGGCGGTTGAGGTCGAGCGGCGGCAGGGCAAGGCCGACCGACAGGGGCAGCTTGGTCAGGCCCCGTTCCCAGGTATAGCCGGGCCCAATGTTGATCGCGGGATATTGTTTGGCGACTTCGCCGCGCAGATCGCTTTCCGCCTGGTCATAGGCGGCGATCGCCTTCAGCACGTCGGCCCGCGCCACCGTTGCCCCGGTGCGGTCGCGCAGGGCATCGGCCGGGAGCGGCGCGGGGCTGTCGAAGCCGGGCCAGTCGAAAGCGATCGGCGCGATCGCCGCCACCGGCAGACCCAAGGCAGCGGCGAGCGCCTGGCGCCCGGCGGCGGCGCGGCCGCGCGCATCCTCGACCGATGCCGCCGCGCCCGCGACGTCGGCCCGCACCCGCTCCAGGTCCGCGCGCGCCACTGCGCCCGCCTTCAGCCGCTTTTCCATCGCCGCCTGCTGCTCGCTGCGGAAGCCAAGGAGCTGCTCACCCGTTTCGACCTCGCGGGTGGCGGTCATCATGTCGATCAGCGCCCGGCGCGCCTGCATCCGCGCGGCCCAGAGCGTGTCGGCATAATCATAGCGGGCGATCGAAACGGCGATGGCGGCGCTGGTGATCCGCGCGGTCCGCCGGCCGCCAATGTCGAGCGGCATGTCGAGGGCGCCGCCCAGCAACCAGGGCGAACTGGTCGAGGGATCATTGGCATATTCGCTGCTGAGCGTCAGCGTGGCGCCCGGCCATTGGCGATCGGCCCTTTCCTGCGCCCGGGCCGAGGCGATGGCGGCGCGGGCGGCGGTGACATCGGGATTGTGGACCAGCAGCGCGGCGAGCAGCGAAAGCCGGTTCCAGCGTGCGGGGTCATAGGGCGCGGCGGGCGCGATCCGGGCCTGTTCGGCGCGCACCGCCTCGGCATCGGCAGGGCGCTGTTGCCGCGCGACGGCCACCGCCACGGCATCGATCGGCGCTGGATGGTAGGATTGGCATCCGCCGAGCGCGAGCGCCGCCCATATCGGCATGGTAAGAGAAAGGCGCCTGTGCATCATCACGGCCGGCTTTAGGCCCGCGCCACAAGGGCGCCTAATTGCAATATGGTAAGCTTTCATGAGCGATGCGGGTTCAGGCCGCGCAGGCCGATCGCCGTCCCTTGATGGTGCAACGGCGGATGATCGCGCCGTCCAGCCCATGCACTTCGACCTGCCAGCGCCGCGCGCCCCGGCGCTCCAGCGTCACGAAGCCGAAGCCGCCGGTCCAGCTGTCGAACCGTTCGACCCTGGCGCCTGGTGCCGGCTCCTGCCCCAATGCCTTCGCGGCGGGAAGCTGCGTCACATCCTCCTGCGTGCCGGACATGCCGGAGATGAACTGGCTCGGATGGCGGGGGCCCAGATCGACCTGCTGCCATTCATGCACATGGCCTGCGATCAGCGCATCGATGCCGGCGAGGCGAAGCGAGGGATCGTCGATGCCCAGGGTCGAGCGCGCCGCCTCATTGCCTGCCCTGATGCGGAGCGCGCCCTTCTTTTCCGAGGCGGCAAGGCCCAGCAGCGGATAATGATCGGTCGCGAAGGTGAAGCGATGCCCCCTGGCCATGGCCCCGACCTGCCGCTGCATTGCGCGGATCTGGCCCTGGCGCGGATCGGCGGGCGGGATCGCATCCTCGCCCATGATCGCCAGGTCCATGGCGATGATCTGCGCGCCGCCGCCCAGCGGCACGGCGAAAGGCGCGCTCTCATCGCCGCGCGCGTCATCGGCGGCATCGTTGCAGTCGCGTCCGGTCTCCAGCGGCTGCGCGGCGAGGAAGCGCCACCAGCCCTGCCCCGCGCGCAAGCAGCTTTCATGATTGCCGCGCACCATCAGCCAAGGCGCGGCGGCCAGCAATGGGGCGGCGGGGGTGAAGAAGTCGGCGTCCCATGCATCCCAGCCATAGCCCCAGGGGCTCTGGGCGCAGCCGGCATGGCCGGCGCAGTCATTTTCGCGATAGAGATAGTCCCCGACATGCAGCACGAGGTCGGGCCGCCATGCC
>DATEJA010000244.1:0-2739 GCA_035278405.1 Sphingobium sp.
CCGATATGGGAGTCCGCCTCCATCTGCCCGGGGAAGAAGCGGAAGGCGCCGATCGGGATCATCGCCAGCCGGATCGGCCCCAGCTTCGCGGCCTCCTCCGGCCACGCCATGTCGCCCGCGCCCGTGTCACCCGCGAAGAAGATGTTCCCCGCCCGCGTCTCGACGATGAAGCTCGACCAGAGCGCGCGGCTGCGATCCGTGCCCCAGCGGCTGCTCCAATGATGGTTGCGCAGCACATGCACCCGATAATCGGGGCAATGTTCGTAATTTTCGCACTGGATCACCGTGTCGCCGTCCAGGCCGTTCAGCGCCGCGCCGCTCACCGACTGGCCCCAGTCGAGCGCGGTCGAAGGGATGCCGTTCGCCTTCAATATGCTGTCATTGCCAAGACTGGTGATGATCTTCGGCCGGTCCCGCTCCCACAAGCGTTTCAGGGTCGGGATGTCCATATGGTCATAATGATTGTGGCTGATGAGGATGAGGTCGATCCTGGGCAGATCGGCGAAGCGGATCCCCGGCTGCGCGACCCGGCGCGGCCCCAGCGGCGGGAAGGGGCTGGCATAGTCCGACCAGATCGGGTCGGTCAGGATGTTGAGCCCGGCCGCCTGCACCAGCACCGTCGCATGGCCGACCCAGGTCGCGACCATGCCCCGGGGCGCGGCGAAGGGGGCGGGCCGGGCCGGCTTGACCGCGACCGCGTCGGGCCAGGCGGGCCGGTCGTCTCGTCCCATCAGCCAGCGGGCGATGAAGCCGCGCCGGTTGCTGCCGGGCGGCGTGGAAAAATGGATCTCGCCATCGGGATTGAAGAAGCGCGCGCCGTCATAATGGCGGCTGACCGGGCCTTCATAATAGATGCGGTCGAGGAAGGGCGGCACGATCGTGATCGCCAGGCACAGCGCGATGAGCAGGAACAAAAGCGCCACGCCCGCGCCTCGCGCGATTTTCCCGATGATGCGGCCCATGCCGTCTCCCGCCATGATAGTCGAAACAGCGACATAGCGTCCGCCGGGCGCGCGGCAAGGGGGAAGGGGGAAGGGTCAGTGGCGCACGTGACGCAGCCAGGGCAGCAAATGGCTTTCGATCGGATCGGACGCGCCTGCCCCGCCCTCCTTTTCCAGGAAGGGAATGTCATAGGCCGCCAGATCCTCCTTCAGCAGGTCGGTCGCCCCGGCCCGGCCATGCAGGTCCAGCACCGCGCCGTCGGGAAAATGCCGGGCGAGCGCCGCCAGCCCGTCGCTGGCGCTGGCATGCGGGCCGTCCACCTCATAGTCCGCTGCTCGCAGCAGTCGCACCATGCGGCCGGCCAGCGCCGGATCATCCTCCACCAGCAAGATGCGTGATCGATGCGCGTCCATCGCCCTCATCCCAGCCCGAAATGCGCCCGATAGCGCGCAAAGCAGCGCTCGCCGCAGCTGAGCCGCATCAGTGCCCCTTCGGCGATCGCGGTCGCGCGACGCGGATCCTCGGCGACAAGCGGCTTGATCGCGAGGTCGTTCCAGTCGCGGCTATGCTTGACGTCCAGCACCGCATGCAGGTCGAAATAGCGCCGTTCCGACTGGCTGAGCCCGATCCGGCGCAGCGCGCGGGCCGTGTGAGCCGACCGCCCCGGCGCCGTCAGTTCGATGATGCCCAGCGCCCCGACGCTGTGCCAGGCATAGCAGCGTTGCGTTGCCATCGCCGTCATCGCATTGGCGAGCGCCAGGCTTTCCCACACCGTCGTCTCGATCTTGGGGGCCAGGTCCAGCGTCTGGACCAGTTGGGACAGCATCGGCCCGTGCATGCCCTTTTCCTGGCCGCGCCCCATTTCGTCCCAATAGTTGCGGGCGAGTTCCAGCTTGGCCGAAGTCGACAGCTTGACCTGCGTCAGCGCGACCAGATCGTCGAACCCCGCCTCGCCGGCGGCCTCCTGCGTCAGGAACCATCGCACCTCGTCGCGGGAGGCATGGTCGGCAAGCCAGGGGAACAGCCGGTCATGCTGCCCCGGCCCTTCCTGCTCCAGCGCCTCGAACCAGGCGATGAAGCCATCCGGGTCGGTCGGCGCCTGCGCCGCGCGATCGCTGATCTGCGCGCGCAGCTCTTCGACAAAGCCATGCTCCAGCCGCAGCATCGCCTGGTCACGCGCAAATGCATCGTCCCAATGGTCGGGAAATTGCGGCGCCAGGCGGTGCCTGTTCCAATGGCTCAATTGTTGCTGGAAAGAGGGTTGCAGAAATTGGGATGGGCTGGTCTGTTCGATGAACCGCGTGGCCACGAAGATAATCTCCTCATTATATGCCTGTTCAATTCGGGGCAGGCGCCGACGTTCCCGGAAAACTGCTTGATCGCGATCAAATCGGGCTGTGCGCCACCTCTCGCCCGCTCATGCGTTTCCTCCTTCATGCCGCTGCTTTCCCGCCCCCTTGATCCGACCGGCCTGGTCCGTCGGCGCATCCAGCATGAGGTTTCGCAGCTCTTCGGTTCGGGGCGGGAGCGGATCGATCTCGACAGCCCGCCCGGCGATGAAGGGCTGTTCGGTCCACGCTCCATGGCGTGGCGCGTCCATGCCGACTTCACCAGCATGATGGCGGGCGGCATCGCCGCGCTGCTGCTGCAGATGCTCCACCCGGCCGCGCTTGCCGGCATCTGGGACCATTCCCGGTTTCGCGAGGACCGCAGCGGCCGCCTGCGCCGCACCGCCCAGTTCATCGCCGGCACCACCTATGGCGGCAGCGCCGAGGCGGAACGGCTGATCGCCCGCGT
>DATEJA010000245.1:0-12305 GCA_035278405.1 Sphingobium sp.
GAAGAATGTCGTCGATCCCGATGACATCATCGCCCAATATGGCGCGGACGCGGTGCGCTGGTTCATGCTGTCCGACAGCCCGCCCGAGCGCGACCTGCCCTGGACGGAAGCCGGGATCGAAGGCAGCTGGCGCTTCGTCAACCGCCTGTGGCGGCTGTTTGGCGAGGCCGACAAGGCGGCCGACGGGCAGGACAAGGCGCTGGACCGCAAGCTGCACCAGACGATCGACGGCGTGGCGAGGGATATCGAGGCGCTGTCCTTCAACAAGGCGGTGGCGAAGATCTACGAACTCACCAACGCGGTCGAAAAGGCCAAGCCCTCGGCGAGCCGCTCGGCCGCGATCCGGGCGCTGGCGCTGCTGGTCGCGCCGATGACCCCGCATCTGGCCGAAGAGGCCTGGGCGGACATGGGCGAACCGGGGCTGATCGCCGAGGCGGCCTGGCCGCAGGTTGACCCCGCGCTGCTGGTCGAGGATGAGGTGACCATCGCCTGCCAGGTGATGGGCAAGCTGCGCGACACCATCACCGTTCCCAAGGGCACGCCCAAGGAGGAGCTGGAAAAGCTCGCTCTGGCGGCGCCCAATGTGGTGCGGACGCTGGATGGCGCGACACCGAAAAAGGTGATCGTGGTGCCGGATCGTCTGGTGAACCTGGTCATTTGACAATCACCGTGCTCCTGCGGAAGCAGGAGTCCAGGATTCAAGTGCATGCCATTCATCCTGGGCTGCTGCTTTCGCAGGAGCATGGTTCAAATCAAACGAGACAGCGGTTAAGGATATCGCATGAAGCGCATTTTGCCCCTGCTCAGCCTCCCCCTCCTGCTCACCGCCTGCGGGCTGCATCCCGTCTATAGCGGCGGGAGCCATGGCCCGGTGGCGCAGAAGCTGGGCCAGGTCGAGGTCGCGCCGATCGAGGGCAAGGCGGGCTGGCTGGTGCGCAATGCGCTGAATGACCGGCTGTCGGCGATGAACGGCAGCGGCCCCACTTATCGCCTGGTGGTGAAGCTGGATGACCAGATCAGCGGCTTCGGCCTGCGCTCCGACGCCGCGGTCACGCGCGAGCGGCGCACGTTGCGGGCGCGCTATCAGCTGGTCGATGCCGCGACCGGCGCGCAGATCATCGACGATACCGCCGGGTCGGACGCCGGCATCGACGTCACCTCTAGCGAATATGCGACCATCGCGGCCGAAGACACGGCGCTCGAACGGCTGTCGCAGACGATCGCGGACCAGATCGTCGCGCGGCTCGCCATCTTCGCCGCGCGGGACAGCGCGCGTTGAAGGCCAGCCGGGGCCAGATCGAAAAGGCGCTCGACGCGCCGCCTGCCGACATCCGCTTCTTCCTGCTGCACGGCCCCGACGAGGCGGGGAGCGCGGCGCTTGCCAAGCGGCTGGAGCGCGCCATGGGCCCGCAGGCGGAGCGGATCGACCTGGACGGCCCGACGCTGCGCGACGACCCGGCGCGGCTGTCCGATGAGGCCGCATCCTTTTCCATGTTCGGCGACAAGCGCTGGGTGCGGAGCACCGGCATCGGCGAGGAATCGCTGCCCGCGCTGGCCGCGCTGCTGGAAGCCGAGGCAGCGGGCAACCCGGTGATCGCCACCGCCGGCGCGCTCAAGGGCACGTCGAAGCTGCTGAAGCTCGTGACCGACAGCCCGCTCGCCATGGCGTTCGCCTCCTACCAGCCCGACGCGCGCGAGGCCGAGCAGATCGCAGTCGCCATGGCGCGGGAAGGGGGGCTGCGGCTGTCGTCGGACCTGGCGAAACGCATCGTCGACCTTGCCAATGGCGATCGCGCGCTGATGGGCGGCGAGATCGAGAAACTGATCCTCTATCTCGACGCCGCCCCCGATCGCCCGGGTGAGGCGACGGCCGAGGCGCTGGACGCGCTGTCCGCCGACAATCCCGATTCCGACGCGGCGCCGCTGGTCAACGCCGTGCTGGGTGGCGACCTGCGCGCCATGCACCGCGAACTGGGGCGGCTGGCCGAGGCAGGGACGGCGATGGCGGCGGTGCTGCGCCCGCTGCTGACGCGCGCGATGCTGCTCGCCAATATCCGTTCCAGCTTCGACCAGAGCGGCCGGCTGGACGCGGCGATGGATGCGGCGGGCAAGCAGGTCTTCTGGAAGGAAAAGGGCGTGGTGACGCGCCAGGTGCGGCTGTGGGATGCGCATGGCATCGCGCGTGTCATCCAGCGGCTTGCCCAGGCGGAGCGGGCGAGCCGGTCGGGCCGGGGGACGGGGGATCTGCTGGTGCGGCACGAACTGCTCGCCATTGCGCGACAGGCAGCGCGGGAGCGGTGAGTTTGACCGTCATCCCCGCGTAGGCGGGGATCCATCTCCCATAACGAGCCCCATGCGTCACGGTCGGGAGATGGGTTCCCGCCTACGCGGGAATGACGGGAAGGGTGGAACGGGTGACCCGTCTAACCGCTTGATCGTGCGCGGCGCCGTCGCCATATTGCCGGCCATGGACAAGCTCAACCTGACCGACACGGAATGGCGCGACCGCCTATCCCCCGAACAATATCATGTCCTGCGGGAGGCGGGGACGGAGCGGGCCTTCACCGGCAAATACAACAGCAACAAGGCCGATGGCGTCTATTATTGCGCCGGCTGCGGCGCCGAGCTGTTCGACGCGGACGAGAAATATGACAGCGGGTCGGGCTGGCCGAGCTTCACCGCCCCGGTCGACATCGACGCGGTCGAGGAGATCCGCGACAGCAGCCATGGCATGATCCGCACCGAAGTGCGCTGCGCCAAGTGCGAGGGGCATCTGGGCCATGTCTTTCCCGACGGCCCGGGCGTCAACGGCCTGCGCTATTGCATGAACAGCGCGTCGCTGGATTTCAAGCCACGCGACGAGGTTGAATAATCGTTCATCCCCGGTAAAGCGACGCTGCTCTTGAGCAGTCAGCATCTTTCGGGCGGCCTGCGCCTGTTCTGGCGGGCGGCTCATTCCTTCAGCGCGGGTCCGGCGGCATAGATGGCAGGGAAAAGCAAAGCGAAGCTCTGGCTGGTCCGGCTGCTGAAATTCGGGCTGGTCGCGACCCTGGGCGGCCTGTTCGCGATCGGCGTGGCGGTGGTGATCGCCTATCAGTCGCTGCCCGATTATGAATCGCTGAAATCCTCGCCCAACGGCCAGATGATCCGCGTCCACGCCGCCGACGGCAGCGTGATCGTGTCGCTGGGGCCGAGCTTCGGGCGCTGGCTGTCCTATGACCAGATCCCGTCGGTCATGGTCGACGCGATGATATCGACCGAGGACAAGCGTTTCTACCTGCACCCCGGCGTCGACCCGGTCGGCATGGCGCGCGCGACCTGGGTGGCGCTGGAAAATCGCGGCAAGGGACGGCGGTGGCAGGGCGCGTCCACGATCACCCAGCAGGTCACGCGCAACATCTTCCTCAACAACAGCTACAGCTGGGGCCGCAAGGTGCGGGAGATGGTGCTGGCGCTGGCGTTGGAGCGCAAATTTTCCAAGCGGCAGATCCTCGAACTCTATCTGAACAAGGTCTATTTCGGCGGCGGCGCCTATGGCATCGACGCGGCGGCGCGGAAGTTCTTTGGTCATCCCGCGACCACGCTGCGCCTTCCCGAAGCGGCGATCATCGCCGGCTTGGTCAAGGCCCCCTCCAGCTATTCGCCGACCGCCGACGTCGATGCCGCGATCGGCCGCGCCGGCGTGGTGCTGGACCTGATGCAGGAAAATGGTGCGATCAGCGCATCCCAGCGGGCCAATGCCGACCTGCAAAGCGTCAAGATGGCGCCGGAGCCCAACCAGAACAGCGTGCGCTACTTCACCGACTGGGCGCTGCCGCAGCTGGATGTTCTGGTCGACGAGCCCAATGAGCCGCTGGAGGTCTATACCACGATCGACCTTGGCATGCAGAAGGCGGCGACGGCGGCGATCCAGGCCAATGTGCCGGCCGGCACGCAGGGTGCGCTGGTGTCGCTCGACCGCGACGGCGCGGTGCGGGCGATGGTCGGCGGGCTCGACTATGTGACGTCCAACTATAATCGCGCCACCACCGCCACGCGCCAGCCGGGATCGGCCTGGAAGATCTTCGTCTATATGGCGGCGCTGGAGGCGGGCTATACGCCCGACACCGCCGTCACCGACAAGCCGGTCACGATCAACGGCTGGACCCCGCGCAACAGTTCGGGCCGCTATTCGGGCGAGATCGATGTGCGCACCGCCTTTGCCTATTCGATCAATACGGTCGCGGCGCAGCTGGGCGTGGAGGTGGGCTTTCCCACCGTCGCCGACATGGCCCGTCGCTTCGGCATATCGACGCCGATCAACACCCATCCTTCCATGGTGCTGGGCACGTCGGACGTGCGTCTGATCGACATGACCCGCGCCTTCGCCTCGATCGCGCGCAAGGGCGTGGCGGTGACCCCCTATGGCATCACCAAGGTGACGACCGCTGACGGCCGGCTGCTCTACCAGCATCAGGACGATACCAGCCGCGTGCTGGTGGCGCCCTGGGTGGCGGCGGGGATGACCGACCTCATGCAGACGGCGGTCAGCACCGGCACCGGCAAGGCGGCGCAGATCGGCCGCCCGGTGGCGGGCAAGACGGGCACCACCAGCAGCAACAAGGATGGCTGGTTCCTGGGCTTTTCCAGCGGCATCACCACGGGCGTGTGGATGGGCCGCGACGACGCGCGCGCGGTCGGCGTGCTGCAGGGCGGCCGCGCGCCGGCCCATGCCTTTGCCGACTATATGAAGGTGGCTGTCGCCAATCGCCCGGTCGAGCAGTTCGAAACCCAGGTGACGCTGCCCGAATGGCAGCTGGAGCCGGATGAGGAGGCCTATTATGGCCAGCCCGACAATGGCACGGGCGGCGGCATGATGGTCGACGAAAACGGCCTGCCGCTCGATTCCGGCAAGCAGGGGTCGCAGAGCCAGCAGCCGCAGGATCAGCCGGACGAGGATCAGCCGGACGAGGACGGGGTTACCCAGGCGGCTCCGGCGCGCCCGACGCCGCCCAGGCTGGACCAGCAATGGATCGACAATGTGCTCGGGCGCAACCGGCAGCCGCAACAGCCGCCGCGTTGAGGGGCGGGTAAGGCGCGCCCTCGTTGCCGCTCAATGCATTGTCATCCTGAACCTGGTTGAGGATGACGAAGATGGGGATGCGCGCCGCTTAACCCGCTGCTCTCGGCATCGCCGCCATGTGGCGCAGATTCAGCGCGCTGCCGTCGGGCATCAGGAAATCCACTTTTCCCCGGCCAAAGTCGATCGCCACCCGGTCGAACATCCGCAGCGCATGGATGCCCAGCAGCAGCGCGGGCTTGTCGCTCAAGCCCAGTTCCGCGAAGGGACGCGCGTCGGCGAACATGACGGGCATGTCGGTGAGGTTGATCGACCCCATGCGGATGCGCGCGATCCGTCCGAGCTGGCCGGTCAGCGTGTCGCCGGTCACGCTCAACAGGCTGACCGGATCGAAGGCGGGGGCGCGCTTCTTGCGGATCAGTTTGTTCATCAGGGCCAGATTGCCGACGCTCAAATGCGTGCCGGTGTCGAGGATGATCGAGACCTTCATGCCATTGACGTCGGAATCGAGCAGGAGGAGCTGGCCCTTGCGGCGGCGCGCCTCGACGATGATGGCGTTGGGATCGCGCCAGGCGCGGCGGCTGTCGCTGATCTCCATCCGCCCGGTGCGGAAATTGAGCAGCAGCCGCTTGGCATGCAGGCTGTCGAGACCGAGCAGCCCCGGCGCGCCGAGATTGGCGGCCTCCAGCACCGGCGCCTCGATCCGCTCGACCGTCACGGAGCCATAGTCGAGGCGCGGGACCGCGACCGTGTGGGCCGACGATCGGCCGGCCATGCTCACGATCGTGACCTCGCGGCGAACCGGCAGGGCGAGGCGTTCGGCAAGGTCGCGGGACAGGACGGTGCGCTGCGATCCGGTATCCACGACGAAATTCCAGGGGCCTTGCCCGTCGATCCGGATGGGGATGGTGACGCGATTGTCGGGTGAGGGGAGGGTGCGCACGACCGCCGGCGGATCCTCCGGCTCGGCCGCGCCGGCCCCGGGCGCCGGAAGCGCCCACAGGAAAGCCAGGCCCAGGGTGAAGGCGGAAGGAAATCGTCCCCTCATCTCACCTCTCCGATATTATGCTCCTGTCTACCACGGCGCGGGGCGCGCGGTCCACCGCCGCAACTGCTGCACCGTCCGTCGCGCGGGGGCGGAGCCGAGGCGGCTTCCCTGTGTATATGTCGACGAGCCGCCTTGACTTCGGGGCGGGCTGATCGCTAAACGCCAGACATTCTATCCCGGCCGTCCGGCGCGGGCTTCCCAGGTTTTCCAGCGCCGGGGCTTTCTCCTTTTTCCGTTTCCTGTCTTTTCCATTCTCTCTCCATCGGACTCCAGTCGCATGCACCTTAAGGACCTCAAGAAAAAAGCGCCCGCCGATCTTGTCACCATGGCGGAGGAGCTGGGCGTCGAAGGCGCGTCGACGCTGCGCAAGCAGGACCTGATGTTCGCAATCCTCAAGGCCGAGGCGGAGAATGGCGAGCAGATCATGGGTGAGGGCACGATCGAGGTGCTGCCCGACGGTTTCGGCTTCCTGCGCTCGCCCGAGGCGAATTTCCTCGCAGGGCCCGACGACATCTATGTTTCGCCCAACCAGGTCCGCAAGTTCGGCCTGCGCACCGGCGACACGGTGGAAGGCGAAATCCGCGCGCCCAAGGATGGCGAGCGCTATTTCGCCCTGACCAAGCTGATGTCGGTCAATTTCGACGATCCCGAAGTCGTCCGCCACCGCGTCAATTTCGACAACCTGACGCCGCTCTATCCGACCCAGAAGCTGGTGCTCGACACGCTCGACCCCACGGTCAAGGACAAGTCGGCGCGCGTCATCGACATCGTCTCGCCCCAAGGCAAGGGCCAGCGCGCGCTGATCGTCGCGCCGCCGCGCACCGGCAAGACCGTGCTGCTGCAGAATATCGCCAAGGCCATTACCGACAATCACCCGGAAGTTTTCCTGATCGTCTTGCTGATCGACGAGCGTCCGGAGGAAGTCACCGACATGCAGCGCAGCGTGAAGGGCGAGGTCGTGTCCTCGACCTTCGACGAGCCGGCGCAGCGCCATGTCCAGGTCGCCGAGATGGTGATCGAAAAGGCCAAGCGCCTCGTGGAACATAAGAAGGATGTGGTGATCCTGCTCGATTCGATCACGCGCCTGGGCCGCGCCTACAACACGGTGGTCCCCTCGTCGGGCAAGGTGCTGACCGGCGGTGTCGACGCCAACGCGCTGCAGCGGCCCAAGCGCTTCTTCGGCGCCGCGCGCAACATCGAGGAGGGCGGTTCGCTCTCCATCATCGCTACCGCGCTGATCGATACCGGCAGCCGCATGGACGAAGTCATTTTCGAAGAGTTCAAGGGCACCGGCAACTCGGAAATCGTGCTCGACCGCAAGGTCGCCGACAAGCGCATCTTCCCGGCGCTGGACGTGGGCAAGAGCGGCACCCGCAAGGAAGAACTGCTGGTCGAAAAGGGCAACCTGGCCAAGATGTGGGTGCTGCGCCGTATCCTGATGCAGATGGGCACCGTCGATGCCATGGAATTCCTGCTCGACAAGATGAAGGATTCCAAGACCAACGAGGATTTCTTCGATTCGATGAACCAGTAAGGGCGCGGGCGGTTTGTCTCCGAAGGGCGAACCGCGTCGTTGCATGAGCGCCACGATTTTCGGGCCGTCAGACTCCGGTCTGGGGGCCCCTTTATTTTCAGGGGAACAGTCAGGCCGTGATGATCGACCTAATCGCAACCGCCGCCGCCGCCGCGCCAAGCCTGGGCTCGCCCGCCGACATATGGGCGCATATCGTCAATGATTTCAGCAATATCGGGACGCCGACCGCGCTGGCGGCGTTCGGCCAGGTGCTGATGATCGACGTGCTGCTGGCGGGTGACAATGCGATCGTGGTGGGCGCGCTCGCGGCCGGTCTTCCCGCGGAGCAGCGCAAGAAGGTCATCCTGATCGGCATCATCGCCGCGCTGGTGCTGCGTATCGCCTTCGCGCTGGTGGTGACGCAGCTGATGCAGATCGTCGGCCTGATCCTGGCGGGCGGGCTGCTGCTGCTCTGGGTCGCCTTCAAGATGTGGCGCGAGTTGCATCCCAGGCGGGGCGGCGAGACGCCCGACGACACGAGCGATGACGACGTGTCGGGCCTGCGCCCGGCCAAGAGCTTCGCCGGCGCCGCCTGGGCGGTCGCCGTCGCAGACGTGTCGATGAGTCTCGACAATGTGCTGGCGGTCGCCGGGGCGGCGCGCGATCATCCCGGCATCCTCATCATCGGCCTGATCCTGTCGGTCGCGCTGATGGGCATCGCCGCCAATATCATCGCCACCTATATCGAGCGCTTCCGCTGGATCGCCTATCTCGGCCTTGCCGTCATTCTCTATGTCGCGGTCAAGATGATCTATGACGGCGTCGTCGATCACCAGGTCGGGATATTGACGCTGTTCGCCTGACGCGAAGGGTGGGGGTTCAGTGGCAAGGTCAGAACTGGGCCCCGGCCTTCGCCGGGAAACAGGGTAGTAGAAAGCCGATCCAGGCCGTTCCGATCGCTTACGCGGTGGTCAGGGAATGAGCACGGTGCTGCCGGTCGTGCGCCGCCCTTCCAGGGCGCGGTGCGCCTCGGCGGCGTCGGCGAGGGCGAAGCGCTGGCCGATCACCGGACGGACGACGCCGCGTCGCATCCGGTCGAACAGGCGGTCGGAGCTCTGCGCCAGTTCCTCGGGGGTGGCGATATAGTCGAACAGCGTCGGCCGGGTGACGAACAGCGAGCCGGCGCGACTGAGTTCCAGCAGGCTGACAGGCGGCACCGCGCCCGAGGCATTGCCGTAGCTCACCATCAGGCCGCGCCGCTTGAGGGATGCCAGCGAGGCGTCCCAGCTGTCCTTGCCCACGCCGTCATAGACGACGTCCACACCGCGCCCGTCGGTCAGGTCGCGCACCTGTTCCGCCAGCCCGTCGAAGGGCCCATGCAGGCTATGATCCGCCTGCACGCCGGCCGCCTTCTCCGCCGATCCGCTATGGGCGATTACCACCACGCCCTTGTCGCGCAACCAGGGCACCAGCACCGAACCCACGCCGCCGGCCGCCGCATGCACCAGCGCCGCCTGCCCCGGCCGCAGGTCGAGCATGTCTTCGGCGAGGTAGCAGGCGGTCATGCCCTTGAGCATCATCGCCGCGGCATCCTGCGTGCCGATATCATCCGGGATCCGCACCAGCCGGTTGGCGGCGACCAGCCGGTGGGTGGCATAGGCGCCCAAGCCCTGGACCGAGCCCACCTTGTCGCCCACCGCAAGGCCGGTCACGCCCGCGCCGATGGCCGCGACCCGGCCGGCGCTTTCGCCGCCCAGCGTCAGCGGCAGGGGCGCGGGGTAAAGGCCGGTGCGGAAATAGGTGTCGATGAAATTGAGACCGACCGCTTCCTGGGCCATCAGCACCTCGCCCTCACCTGGCGCTGGAATGTCGAAGCTTTCGCGCTCTATCACCTCGGGCCCGCCATGCGAGCGAGCCACCATGCGCCAGGCCTGGGTCATCGCATCACCCCTGTGTCAGAGATTGGCCGCGAAGAAGTCGGCGGTGCGCTTGTCCGCCAGTTGCGCCGCCTCTTCCTGCCGCCGCGCGCCCATTTCGGCGGCAAAGCCATGATCCAGCCCTTCATAGTCATGCAGCGTGACGTGGCGATTGTCCTTCAGCCCCTCATGCATCTTCTGCTGGGTTGCGGGCGGCACGAAACCGTCGGCGGTGGGAATGTGCAGCATGACCGGCTTGCCGATCGCATGCTGTTCGCCCAGCAGATTGTCGATGCCCACGCCATAATAGCCGACAAAGGCGTCGCCATCGGTCCGGCAGGCCGCCATGAAGGCGAGCCGCCCGCCCATGCAATAGCCGACCAGCCCAACCTTGCCGCCCTGGCCCAGTTCGGCCCGCGCCGCCTTGATGGTCGCCTCGATATCGTAGATCGCCTGGTCCTGGTCCAGATTCTGCATGTGGCCGATCGCCGCCTGGAAATCCTCCGGTACGTCCGCGTCCAGTTCGACATGCGGCTTTTCCCGCCAGAAGAGGTCGGGCGCCAGCGCCAGATAACCCTGCGCGGCCCAGCTGTCGCACTTGCGGCGGATGCCTTCATTCACCCCGAAGACTTCCTGGATCACGATGATCGCCGCCTTGGGCGTGCCGCTCGGCCGCGCAATATAGGCGTCGAACTGGCCATCAATGTCCAAGGTCGAAATGGGGGAAAAAGCCATGGGGAAATCCTTTCCGTCTTGTGTCTTGCATCGGACTATGCGGCATAATTCCCGCTTCTGGGACAGGCAATTTACAGGCTTGGGCAAAAAATTTGCCTTCTGATCCCATGTTGCGGCATGAGAGTGTCGATCAGGCCGCAAGCGGAAGGTGCCGGACTATGAAGGTAAGCGTGGACGTCGATTGCACCCCGGCCGAGGCGAGGGCGTTTCTGGGCCTGCCAGACGTGACCCCCATCCATGACAAATATGTGAAGACCATCCTCGACAGCTTCGACGGCGCGGCCAGCGTCGAGCAGATGGAGACGATGTTCAAGAGCGTCGCACCCTTGGGCGACGCGGGCATGCGGCTGTTCCGGCAGATGATGGACATCGGCCTTGCCGGCGTTTCCTCCAAGAGTGGCGACAAGTCGTAAGCCAGGCGTGAGCGACACGATCTTCGCCCTTTCCAGCGGCGCGCCGCCGGCGGGGATCGGGGTGATCCGCATCAGCGGGCCGGCCGCGGCCATGGCGCTGGAGCGTCTTTCCGGAAGCCTGCCGCCGCCGCGCCGGGCGCGGCTCAGCCTGCTCAGCGATCCGCGCGACGGCGTGCCGCTCGACCGGGCGCTGACCTTGTGGTTCCCGGGACCCGCCACCGCCACGGGCGAGGATCTGGCCGAACTCCATTGCCATGGCGGACGCGCGGTGATCGCGGCGGTCGGGGGCGCGCTCGGCGCGCTGGGGGGATTGCGCCGCGCCGAGCCGGGCGAATTCACCCGTCGCGCCTTCCTGAACGGGTGCATGGACCTGAACGCGGTCGAGGGACTTTCCGATCTGCTGGCCGCCGAGACGCAGCAGCAGCGTCGTGCTGCCCTGCTGATGGCGGAGGGACATTTTTCGCGCCGCATCGATAGCTGGCGCGAGCGGTTGCTGGATCTTTCGGCCTGGGCAGAGGCGGCACTCGATTTTTCCGACGAGGATGATGTGCCGGACGAGGGGGTGGAGGTGCGCATCCGGGAGGGCCTGGCTGACCTGGCGGCGGACGTCCGCCGCATCCTGGCCGCCCCCTCGGCCGAACGGCTGCGCGACGGCATCCGCGTGGTGCTGGCCGGGCCGCCCAATGCCGGCAAGTCGACCTTGCTCAATGCGCTGGTGGGGCGCGATGCGGCGATCGTGTCGGACATTGCCGGCACCACCCGCGATCGGATCGAGGTGCCGGCGGCGATCGGCGGCACGGCTTTCCTCTTCACCGACACCGCCGGGTTGCGCACCGACACGGGCGATGCGATCGAAGCGATCGGCATGGATCGGGCGCGGGCGGCGCTGGATGCGGCGGACATCATCCTGTGGCTGGGCGAGGGGGACGCGCTGCCGCGCGCGGACGCGATCCTGATTGCGGCGCAGAGTGACCGTGTTGCCGGGCGCCCCGGGCTCGCGCTTTCGGTGCGGACCGGCGAGGGCATGGCGCAGCTGGTGACGCTGCTGCTGGAGAAGGCGGCGGCGCTGCTGCCGGGGGAGGGGGATTATGCCCTGCATGAGCGGCAGCGCATCGCGGTCGGGGAACTTCTTGACCATCTGACCGCCGCCGCCGCGACCCGCGATCTGCTGATCGTCGCGGAGGATATGCGGCAGGCGCGCGGCGTGCTCGATCGGTTGAGCGGGCGGGCGGGGACCGAAGATATGCTCGACCGTCTTTTTGCGGGATTCTGCATCGGCAAATAGCGGGCTGTTCCACGTGGAACAGTTTTGACCCGGCGCCCCCTGATCTGGTAAGGGCGCACCCATGCGAACAGGCTATGATGTGATCGTGGTGGGCGGCGGCCACGCCGGCTGCGAGGCGGCTGCGGCGGCCGCCCGCAAGGGTGCGGCGGTGGCGCTGCTGACCTTCGACAGGGTGACGGTGGGCGCGATGTCGTGCAATCCGGCGATTGGCGGGCTCGGCAAGGGCCATCTCGTCCGCGAAGTCGATGCGCTTGACGGGCTGATCGGCGTCGCGGCCGACGCCGCCGCGATCCATTATCGCATGCTCAACAGCAGCAAGGGCGCGGCGGTGCAGGG
>DATEJA010000246.1:0-4170 GCA_035278405.1 Sphingobium sp.
CACCTGCCACACATGGCCGGCAAAGCCGATGCTGCCGCCGACCGGCGTCACCGTCGCGCTGTTGCCCGGCTTCACCATCGTCAGATCGCCTTCGCTGACCTGGGCCAGCATCTCCATCTCGCCGGCCTTGGCCATGCGGAACAGGACGCCGCTGCCCGAACTCACGATCTGGCCGGGTTCGACGGCGCGCGTCAGCACCAGCCCGGCGGCGGGCGCGCGGATGTCGAGCCGGCCGGTGCGGGCACGCTGCTCGGCCAGTTGCGCGACGGCGACTTTCACCCGCGCATTGGCCGCATCGCGCGTGGCGGTGCGCTGGTCGATGTCCGCCTGGCTGATGAAGCCGCGCTTGACCAGGGCCCGCGCGCGATCGAGCTGCGCCTGGGCGAGCTTCGCGTCGGCGCGATTGACCTCCACCTGGGCGGCGAGCGAGCGGATCTGTTCGCTCTGCACCGATCGTTCGATCACCGCCAGCACCTGGCCGGCGCCGACCCAGTCGCCCGGTTGCACCAGCACGCGGGTGACGGCGCCGCCTTCGCCCACGACGCCCACGGGCATTTCCACCCGCGCGGCGAGCGACCCGGTGCTGCTGACAGTGCGCGCCACCATCGACTGGCCCGGCGTCATCACCGTCACCACCGGCGCCTGTTCGACGGCGGCCGAGGGCTCCGCGCCCTTGCCGCGCAGGCTGAGCCAGGCGGCGATGGCGACCAGGATCAGGGCGATGATGGTGCCGACCAGCAGCGCGCGGCGCCGGGCGGGCTGCGGTTCCTCGTCCACGATGCGCGCGGGCGTGTCCGCGGCGACTGAGGTTTCGTAATTCATCCCTGGATCCATTTTCCGGCACCTGGCCGTGGCACGCGCTGTGTTATAGAAATAAATCACCTCGCTCAAGACCCCATATCATGAGCGCGCGCGCCGCCGCAACCGTTGCCGCCCCAGATCGACCTCCCTTGCCAAAGCGCCCCGGCTGTGGCGCAATGGGGCAATAGCGGCTGGAGGACCTCATGGAATTGCTGGGCTGGATCATCGTGGGGCTGTTCGCGGGCGCGATCGCCCGGCTGTTGATGCCGGGCCGCGATCCGGGCGGCTGCGTCGTCACCATCCTGCTGGGCATAGCGGGCGCGCTGCTGGCCGGCTATGTCGGGCGACTGCTCAACATCTATGCGCCGGGCGAGCAGGCAAGCTTCCTGGCGGCGGTACTGGGATCGATCGCGGTGCTCGCCATCTATCGCTGGTTCGCGCGCCGGCCCTGACCCCGGCTCACGCGAAAAAGGGGCCGCGCCTCAGGACGCAGCCCCTTTATTACCCGCCAGCTTGCGTGCGGTTAGCGAACCGTACCGCGCCGAACCAGATTCACGATGGCGAGCAGCACGATCGCGCCCACCAGGGACACGAGGAAGCTGTAGAGCGTCAGACCTTCGTTGATCGAACCGCCACTAAAGATCAGGCCGCCGATGAACGCGCCGACGATGCCGACGACGATGTTCAACAGGATGCCTTGCTGCGCGTCGGTGCGCATGACCATGCTGGCAAGCCAGCCAATGATGCCGCCGACAACAAGCCACAAAATGATGCCCATTTCACACTCTCCTTGGACCAGCGCCCCCAGCGGGTTGGCTGATTTATGTAACGGAGAAGTCGGCTTCGCGTTCCCGCAAAAATGACGGCGATGCAGAATGGTGGCGGTGGGTCAAGGGGGTGGGGAAAGAAAAAGGGCCGGCGGATCGGTCGATCCGTCGGCCCTTTCCAGCGGTCACGCTCCGGGAGGAAGGAGCGTCCGGCGGTTCAATATTTCTGCTGCCGTTCGTAGAGGGACTTGTAATATTGGATGCGCGTCACGCGCAGGCCATGCATGCCCGAACGGTCGACCGCGCGTTGCCAGCCGGCGAACTCTTCCAGCGTCAGCGAATAGCGCGCGCAGGCTTCGTCCACGGTCAGCAGCCCGCCATTGACGGCAGCGACCACTTCGGCCTTGCGGCGCACGACCCAGCGGGTCGTATCCACCGGCGGGAGGCTGTCCAGAGTCAGGGGTTCTCCCAGCGGCCCGACGACCTGAGCAGGCCGGATTTTCTGATTTTCTATCATTCTCACCCTCAAAAAGCGGCACTGGCGTTGCCGAATTCAGCAGCGGCAACCGATATGCGCGTCAGCCCTGAACATCGGCTAAAGCGCCACGGTAAATGCCCTCTTCATCATCCTTGTCCCGTCCTTAAATGTTGTGCGATCAACGGGTTGAAGCTTCCCGTCGGGCGCGCGGCGTCGATCATGCCGTCGGTCCTGGGCGCGAAGATTTCGGCCAGGTCCTGGATCCAGTCTTCCGCTTTTTCCTGCCCCCGCAGGACCCCGGCCACCGCCTGCGCCGTCGGGCTAGCCGCCTGCGCCGCCGCCGAAGCGGCCCGCAGCATCGGCCAGACCGGCATGCGCGGTCGGCTGACAGGTCTGGCATAAGCGGGTTTGAGCCCGCCTGCCCGAAGGAAACTGAAGTCCATGGGCCAGGATGTAGCGGTGAAAGGATAAGGTCCGGTAAACTCCGCTCACCAATATTGAGGAAGGATGCAATCGCGCTGGCACGCAGGCGCCCGCGCGACTATATGCGCGGCCATGCAGCCCCAGTTTCAGTTGCCCCAGCCGCTTGCGCAGCGGCGCATCGTCGTTGCCATGTCGGGTGGCGTGGATTCCAGTGTCGTCGCCGCGCTCGCCGCGCGCACGGGCGCCGAAACCATCGGCGTGACGCTGCAGCTTTATGATCATGGCGCGGCCGTGGGGCGGACCGGCAGCTGCTGCGCGGGCCAGGATATTCGCGACGCCCGCGCCGTCGCCGATCGCATCGGCATTGCGCACTATGTCTTTGATTATGAAAGTCGTTTCCGCGATTCGGTGATGGCGGACTTCGCCGATGAATATATGGCCGGGCGCACCCCCATCCCTTGCGTCAAATGCAATATGGGGGTGAAGTTCACCGACCTGTTCCAGATCGCGCGCGATCTGGGCGCCGACTGCCTGGCGACCGGCCATTATGTCCGCCGCGTCGAAGGGCCGCAGGGAGCAGAGCTGCACCGCGCCGCCGATCCGGCGCGCGACCAGAGCTATTTCCTGTTCGCCACGACTCAGGCGCAGCTCGACTATCTGCGCTTTCCCCTGGGCGGCCTGCCCAAGCCGCAGGTGCGCGAGATCGCGGCCGAACTCGGCCTGTCGGTGGCGCTGAAGCCCGACAGCCAGGACATCTGCTTCGTGCCCGATGGCGACTATGCCAAGGTGGTGCGCAAGCTGCGCCCCGATGCGGACGAAGGTGGCGCCATCGTCCATGTCGACGGCCGCGTGCTCGGCGCGCACAAGGGGCTGATCCATTACACGGTCGGCCAGCGCAAGGGGCTGGAGATTGGCGGCCAGGCCGAGCCGCTCTATGTCGTCGCGCTGGATGCGGAAGGGCGGCGCGTGATCGTGGGCCCCAAGGCGGCGCTTGCGGTATCGGCGGCGCGCCTTGCCGACATCAACTGGCTGGGCGGGGATTTTTCCGGACCGCTGACCGCCAAGGTGCGGTCGATGGCCAGGCCCGTGCCCGCGCGGCTGGAGGGCGATCGGCTGGTCTTCGACGCGGCCGAATATGGCGTCGCGCCGGGGCAGGCGGCGGTGCTCTACGCCGGCGACCGAGTGCTGGGCGGCGGCTGGATCGCGGCGACGGAGGGGGCGTTGGCGCAGGCGGCCTGAATATATGTGTTGCTGCGAAAGCAGGAACCCAGTCCCGCACTCTGAACTGGGTTCCTGCCTTCGCAGGAATACGGATCATGAGCCCAATCTTGCCCTTTTGCCCCCCTCCCGGTAAGGCCCGCGCGTCATGACTCGTCCGCTCACCTTCGCCATCCCCAAGGGCCGCATCCTCGATGAGGCGCTGCCCCTGCTCGCCCGCGCCGGTATCGAGCCGGAGGCGGAATTCCATGACAAGAAGAGCCGGGCGCTGCGCTTCGCCACCAATCGGCCGGACGTGTCGATCATCCGAGTGCGCGCCTTCGACGTCGCCACCTTCGTCGCCCATGGCGCGGCGCAGATCGGCATCGTCGGATCGGACGTTTTGGAAGAATTCGACTATTCGGAAATCTATGCGCCCGTCGACCTCGACATGGGCCATTGCCGCCTGTCGGTCGCCGAGCCCGAGGGTCTGGCCGACGAGGA
>DATEJA010000247.1:0-3484 GCA_035278405.1 Sphingobium sp.
CCGCGACCGAGTGTCCGGCAGCGTGAGCAGCACCGGAAGCACCAGCAGCGACACCAGCGCGATCATGAGGCCCGGTACGGCCGTCGAGCCGGTCCGCTCGGTCAGCATCTGTGCGAACCAGGGGGTCAGGCCACCGAACAACGCGGTCGCGGTCGTGGCGCCGAGGGCGAGGCCGCTCAGCCGCCCTTCGACCGGGACCTGTTCGGCCGTCGCGACCGCTCCCACGGCACTCACGCCGCCGGCCAAGGCGGCCAGCACGACGGCGCCGATCAGCGCCCACAAGGCTCCCGCTCCGGTGAGGAGGCGGAAGGCAAGATAGGGCAGCGCCGCCGACAGGATCGCCAAGCCGATGAGGACGGGACGACGCCCGAACCGATCGGCGAGCAGGCCGACGCAAGGCGTGGCGACGATTGCCGCGAGCGCCGCGACCGTCGCCAGTTTCAGCGCGTCGGCTTCTTTCAGTCCGCCCGTCGATACCAGATGGATCGGCAGATAGGTGATGCCGACATAATAGGTGATCGAGCCCAGAGCAGAAATGGCGAAGCCTCGCGCCACGCCTGCCCGATGGCGAGACATCGCATGAGCGAGCGGTCTGCTGACCAGCGTCCCCGCGGCGCGATGGACCTCGAACGCCGGGGATTCATGCATCGCCGCGCGGGCCACCAGGATCGCGCCCGCGAGCGCCGCGCCGAACAGGAAGGGCAGTCGCCACCCCCAATTGTCCAGCGCAGGGGCAGGAAGAAGGCTGACGGTCAGCGTCGATACGCCTGCCGCCAGCAGCCCGCCAACCTCGCTGGTCGCTGCCGCCATCGCGGTGACGAACGATCGCCGATGTGGCGCCGCGCCCTCCAGCAGATAGGCAACGACCCCGGTATATTCGCCCCCGACCGCAAAGCCCATCACGCAGCGCAGAAACAGCAGCAATATGCCGGCGACGGGCCCGACCTGCGCCACCGTCGGCAGCAAGGCGCTGAGCAGCATCGACACCGTCATCAACGTCATCGACGCGAGCAGCGTCGCCCGTCGCCCATGCCGGTCGCCATAATGCCCGAACACCACCGCGCCCAGCGGCCGCATCAGATAGGCGACGGCAAATCCCGCCAACGTGGTGAGCATCGCGTCCTGACCCACGAAGAACAGCCGCGCGAGCACCGTTGCGAGATAGAGGAACAGGGTGAAATCATACCATTCGACCACGGTGGACAGCGCCGCCAATATGAGCGAACGGCGGTCCAGTGGTTTCGTCGGGATCATAGGCCACCTTAATCATCATCGGACATGGCGGCAATCACGGCCAGGGGGGCGCGGAGCGCCGTTCCGCTTATTCCCCAAGCCGCATTGCCCACGTCGTTCGCAATAAGCCGGCTTCGCCATGCTGTCCGCCGATGCCGGCCGTCCCGGTCAGGATGACGGGACGGCCATGACAGGAACCCGGACCTTTCGCTGGCAGTTCCCGCCGAAAGTAGGCCGGGGCGCGGCTGCCATCGATCGTCCATGGCACGGCGAAGAACGGTGGAACCAAGCATTTCGCCGTGCCTTTGACCATCATGGTTTCACCGTCCAATCCTCGTCCGGTTCGCGGCATGCGCGGGAATGACCTGCCCGCTTATGTCGGGAACGGACTGGTCGGCCTACGTGTGCGTGAGGTACCGCTTTTGCCGGGCTCGGCAATCCTGAATGGGGTCGTCGGCCTCCATGCCGAAGAGCTGTTGGAGGCTGCGATCCCGGTGCCTTATCCGCTATGCGGCGACATCGGTATCGGCGAGGCGTGGCTGTCCGAGCAGCCATGGGCCGTGAGCGAATTGGAGCAGGGCTACGACTTTGCCACCGGCGAGCTTGCCAGCAACTTCCTCTTCCGTGTCGGCGAGGACGGCCTCCTCGCGCGGATCACGACCTTTGCCAGCCGCAGCGATCCCGCGCTCGTGCTGCAGCAGGTCGAACTGAGCTGTGAAACGGCCTGCGAGGTCAGGCTCCGGGCGTTGGTCGGGACCGCTGATGTAAGGGGGCATGCCGCCAAGCGGCTGATCGGAGAAGAGGCCCAAGGCGCGGATGCCGTCCTGCTCTGGATGCCCGAAGGCGACATGAACTGCTGCGGCATCGCCGTGTCGAGCGCGTGCGCCGGTGCCGAGGATCCGCCACGATTGCGGCAGAAACATGGGTCGGGTCCGCTGATCAAGGAATATCGGGTGCAATTGAGGCCCGGCAAGCCGGCGCGCCTGCAGCAGATTGCCGCGATGATACCCTCCGTCATGCATCATCGGCCGGACGAGGAAGCGACCCGCCGCCTGGCGAGAGGACTTGCCATGGGCTTCGACAGGCTGCGGGCGCTTAACCGCGGCCATTGGGAGGAAATCTGGCAAGGGCGGATCATTGTGGATGGCGCCAGCAGCGATCATCAGCGGTTGATCGACGCGGGTTTTTTCTACCTCAACAGTTCCGCGCACCGATCCTCGCCCGCCGCCACTTCCATGTTCGGCCTCGCAAGCTGGCCCAATTACACTTATTATTATGGCCATGTGATGTGGGACATCGACGCCTTCTGCATTCCGCCGCTACTGTTGCTACAGCCCGGTGCCGCGCAGAGCCTGCTCGATTTCCGCGCCGGCCATGCCGACGCCGCAAGAGCCTATGCGAAGCTCGACGGCCATGACGGCATGCGCTTTCCCTGGCAGGCGGCGCCGCGATCGGGAGAGGAAGCGACACCCGGCTCCGGCCCCGCCGCCGCCAACGCCGCGCATGTGTCGCTGCATGTCGCGCGCGCCTTTGCCCTGCATGCCGATACCACCCGCGACCGACGCTATTTGCGCGACCATGGCTGGCCGATACTGGCCGGCGTGGCGGATTGGCTGGTAGGTCGCATGGCGACCACCGCGCGCGGAGCGGAACTGTTCCGCGCCACCGGACCGGCGGAGGTCCCCGAACCGCCCGACAATGACAGCTTCACGCTGATGACCGCCCGCGACCTGCTGCGGCGAACGATCCGGCTGGCGCAGTCGATCGACGCCGAGGTTCCGGCGTCGTGGCGCAGCCTGCTCGACAATTTCTGTCTGCCGGTGCGGAGCGATGGCGTCATCGCCTCCCACGACACCTTTCGCGTCAATGAGGAGAAAGGCGCTACGCCATCGCCGCTGGCCGGGCTGTTCCCGATGGATTATCCCGCCTCCGACCGCGAGAGGAAGGCGACGCTCAAGTTCTTCCTGTCGCGCTGGCGCGACTATGTCGGCTCGCCGATGTTGCCGGCGCTTTATCCTACCTGGGCGGCCATGGCGGGGGATCGCGGCCTGGCGCTTACGCTGTTCGAGGAAGGCTATGCCGCCTATGACAAGGGGCGATTCCACCAGTGCCTGGAATATCGGGAGGACCATCCGGACTCCAAGGTGCCAGCCGGCCCCTTCATGGCCAATATCGGCGGCATGCTGATGACGATGCTGTTGGGACTGCCGGGGCTGGAGATATCCGGAGAGGAGCCAGCCGCCTGGGGTCG
>DATEJA010000248.1:0-3600 GCA_035278405.1 Sphingobium sp.
TCGATCTGCGCCAGCACCTGGTTGGTGAAGCTCGACGACATGACGAAGCTCGGGTGGCCGGTGGCGCAGCCCAGATTGACCAGGCGGCCCTTGGCGAGGACGATGATCTTCTTGCCGTCGGCGAATTCGACCTCGTCGACCTGCGGCTTGATCTCGGTCCACTTCATGTTCGAAAGGCCGGCGATCTGGATCTCGCTGTCGAAGTGACCGATGTTGCAGACGATCGCCATATTCTTCATCGCCCGCATATGGTCGACGGTGATGACGTCCTCATTGCCGGTCGCGGTCACGAAGATGTCGGCGCGGGTCGCCGCTTCCTCCATCGTCACGACTTCATAGCCTTCCATCGCCGCCTGCAGCGCGCAGATCGGGTCGATTTCGGTCACCAGCACGCGAGCGCCGCCATTGCGCAGCGAGGCGGCCGAGCCCTTGCCGACGTCGCCGAAACCGGCGACGCAGGCGACCTTGCCCGCCAGCATGACGTCGGTGGCGCGACGGATGGCGTCGACCAGCGATTCCTTGCAGCCGTAGAGATTGTCGAACTTCGACTTGGTGACGCTGTCGTTGACGTTGATCGCCGGGAAGGGAAGCTTGCCCTTCTTCGCCAGCTCGTAGAGGCGGTGGACGCCGGTTGTGGTTTCTTCCGACACGCCCTTGATCGCGGCCACCGTCTTGGTGAGGTAGCCCGGACGCTCGGCCAGGAAGCGTTTCAGCGTCGCGACGAAGATTTCCTCTTCCTCATTGCCGGGCGTGAATAATTCTTCCCCGGCTTCGACGCGCGCGCCCCACAGCGCGAACATGGTGGCGTCGCCGCCATCGTCCAGGATCATGTTGCAGACCGTATCACCCCAGTCGAAGATGCGGATGACATAGTCCCAATATTCCTCCAGCGTCTCCCCCTTGACGGCGAAGACAGGGATGCCCCGCGCGGCGATGGCGGCGGCGGCATGGTCCTGCGTGGAGAAGATGTTGCACGAGGCCCAGCGGATTTCCGCGCCCAGTTCGGCCAGCGTCTCGATCAGCACGGCGGTCTGGATCGTCATGTGCAGCGATCCGGTGATGCGCGCGCCCTTCAGCGGCTTGGCGGCGCCGAATTCCTGGCGCAGCGCCATCAGGCCCGGCATTTCGGTTTCGGCGATCTCGATTTCCTTGCGGCCGAAGCCGGCAAGGCCGATGTCCGCGATCACATAATCCTGCGCCTGGGTGGCGGGTGCGGTGGCCACGAGCGTGTCTCCATTGCTTCGTCATGAATGGGCCGCTCGACAACAGGATCGAGCGGCGGCGATGGGCTGCGCCTTACCAATCGCCGCCGCTCAAGGCAACTCAATATAAAGTTTTCTTTATGTCAGTTTCGCCCGCGCGAGGCGACCGCGACGGGGGCCCGATCATCCTCGTCCTCCGCATCGTCCCGGTCCCGACCTGCGACGGCCATCACCACATCGCACCGCGCGCCTGACAGATGCGGCGACACGCCCGCCGCGTCGGCCAGTTCCAATATGGCCGAGCGCGTCGCCGGCAGGGCATTGGCGGCGTCGGTGATCGACTGCAGGTCACGGCAGGCGAGCCCGTCCGCGCCGGCGCCATAGATGTTGGCGAGGCCGGTGACATAATTGTCATAGGCGCCCAAGGCTCCGATCGGGCCGGCGACGGAGCGGAAATGTTCGCGCAACTCGTCATTGACCTGGGTCAGGGCATCGCGCTTCTCCCGGATGAAGCGATTATAGGCAGGCAGAAAATTATTGCCCGTCGCCCGACAGCGCAGCGCCGACACCATCAGCATCATTTCGAAATCGCGGATCTGCGCCGCCTCGACCGCGACCGGCTTCCAGCAGGCAGCGGCATGAGCAGGCGCGAGCGGCATCGTCGCGGCAAGCGCCGCGGCCAGAATTTTCTTCATGTTGGTAACCCCCGAGCAATGTCTGACGTCGAGGGTGCGCGCGTCCGCTTGCCGCATTGTCAACGGACAGGGTTAACCGGCTTTTACCGCAATCGGTTCAGTTACGTGGGGGAAACAAGCCACTTTCCCCGCCATCGTTTCGCAGCGGCAACCGGAATTTTTTTGCTGCCGCTTGCGTAACGGTTCAGGCGGAGCCCGCGCCGCTCACCAGATGGGAGGCATCGACTCCGGCGGCGGCATAGGCGGCCGCCCATTTCCGGTCGGCCGGAACGTCGAACAATATGTCCGCCTTGCACTCGGCGGGGAACCAGCTTTCGCCGCTCATCTCGCGGTCGAGCTGGCCCGCGCCCCAGCCGGCATAGCCCAGCGCCACGATATAGCGACTCGGCCCCTGCCCTTCGGCGATCGCCTTGAGGATTTCGAGCGATCCCGACAGCCCCCAATCCGGACCGACCTGGACCATGTCGTGCCCCGTCCAGTCGAGCGAATGGAGTACGAAGCCGCGCCGCGGCTCGACGGGACCACCCCGCAGGACCGGCACGTCGGGCACGTTGCGCCCGTCAATATCGAAGCTATCGAGCAGATCGTGCAATCCCACCCCTTCGATCTCGTCGCTGACGGCGATTCCCAGGGCGCCATTTTCATCGTGCACGCAAATGGCGACGACGGAATGATCGAAGCGCATGTCCTCCATGCCCGGCAGGGCGAGCAGGAACTGACCGGCATAGGAGCGAGGCTGGTTCATGATGAATGACTATACGCCGCTCAGCGCGCTTGCCAATGGCAGGCTGTCGTCAGGAAAAGGCGGCGCGGCACATTAGCCAACCCTTGACAGCAAGCGGCGCAAAGCCGACCTCCCCCGCGTCACAGGCCAGGAGAGAAACCATGACCATCGCCAAGGGGGACCGCGTCCCCAGCACCACCTTCACCAAGATGACGGAAAATGGCCCCGAGCCGGTCCCGTCCGACGCCTATTTCGCCGGTCGCACGGTCGCGCTTTTCTCCGTCCCCGGCGCCTTCACTCCGACCTGCTCGGCCAAGCATCTGCCGGGCTTCGTCGACAAGGCGCAGGACCTCATGGACAAGGGCGTCGACGAAATCGCCTGCACCGCCGTGAACGACGTGTTCGTCATGGGCGCGTGGGGCAAGTCCGCCGGCGCGGATGACAAGGTCACGATGCTGGCCGACGGCAACTGCGATTTCGCCAAGGCCGTGGGCCTTACCATGGACGGCAGCAAGTTCGGCCTCGGCACGCGCGGCCAGCGCTTTTCCATGCTCGTCAAGGACGGCGTCGTTACCGAACTGAATGTCGAGGAACCGGGCGACTTCAAGGTTTCCTCGGCCGACCATCTGCTCGGCCAGCTCTGATCTTATCGAAAGACCGCGCGGCCCATGTGTCGCGCGGCCTTGCTTCTTCCTTCGGCAACATAAGTGCGGTAGCAAGAAGCGATGACGCACAGCATCGGCCGCGCCACCGTTGCGCAACTTGAGCAACTCTACCAGACGTCCATCGGAAATCTGCGAGAGGCGATGCAGGCCTATGCCCGGGATGGCAGCGTCCCGCCGGCCGAAGCGAAAACCGACCGGCGTTTCTGCTATCCCGAACTGCGCATCACCCATCATGCGGAAACCGATGCGCCGCCGCCGGGCCGTTCCTTCGCCCGCCTGTCCAAGCCCGGCCTTTACGTCACCACCGTGACCCG
>DATEJA010000249.1:0-6738 GCA_035278405.1 Sphingobium sp.
ATTCGGCCTGTTCATCGGCCTGGACGGCGACGTCGACGGCATGGTCCACATGTCGGACATCGCCTGGGGCATTTCGGGCGAAGACGCGCTGGCTCTGCACCGCAAGGGCGAGACGGTTCAGGCCGTCGTTCTCGACATCGACGTCGAGAAGGAGCGCATCAGCCTTGGCATGAAGCAGCTTGAGCGTGGCGGCCCGGCCGCTGGCGGCACCGCTGCTGCGGCTGCTGGCCTGTCGAAGAACTCGATCGTCACCGTGACGGTTCTGGAAGTGCGCGACGGTGGCCTGGAAGTCCAGGCTGGCGAAGACGGCGCTGCCGGCTTCATCAAGCGCAGCGACCTTGGCCGCGACCGCGACGAACAGCGTCCGGAACGCTTCCAGGTCGGCCAGAAGTTCGACGCGATGGTCACCGGCTTCGACCGTGCCAAGAAGCCGACCTTCTCAGTCAAGGCGATGCAGATCGCCGAAGAGAAGCAGGCTGTGGCTCAGTATGGCTCGTCCGACAGCGGCGCGTCGCTGGGCGACATCCTGGGCGAAGCGCTGAAGGCGAAGAGCGAGGGTTAACCCCCTTCGATATTTAACTAAAGTAATAGAACCCGCCGGATTAACTTTCCGGCGGGTTTTTTAATTCCCAAAATGAGAAAGATCTACCAACATTGGATAATTGTCAGCCTAGGCTTGTTTCAGTATAAATTGGTTGGGAACCAGAAGGGGGAGCTGGAGGACCAATGATACGCTCGGAATTGATTCAGACCTTGGCGACGGAAAACCCGGAGTTGGGGCTGCAGGAGGTCGAAAGAATTGTCGACCTCTTCTTCAAGGAAATTGTCGACCGCCTATCGAACGGCGGCAGGGTGGAACTGCGCGGCTTCGGTGCGTTCACCACGCGGGCGCGGGATGCGAGGACGGGGCGCAATCCGCGGACGGGGGAACAGGTGCCGGTGTCGGCCAAGCGCGTGCCCTATTTCAAGCCCGGCAAGGAAATGCGCGAGCGGCTGAACGACAAAGCCCATTGAGGAGTGCGCGTCCTTGACCTGCGCCGCCTTAGCCGTCAGGGGATAGCGGCTTCAAGCGGACGTGGCGAAATCGGTAGACGCAGCGGACTTAAAATCCGCCTCCCCCTGGGAATATGGGTTCAAGTCCCATCGTCCGCACCAGAGGCATGATGCGGACAGCGGTGCAGCCGTGCCTTAATGCTGGATATCCTGCCGGATATTGCGCAATGATGGTTCATGGCCGGCGCGATCAACCCTCAAAGCTTCAGCGATTCCCTGGTCATCCTGGGCGCGGCGGGCCTCGTCATTCCCGGCTTCGCGCGGTTCCGCATCAGTCCGGTGATCGGGTTCATTCTGGTCGGGCTGGCGGTCGGCCCCTCAGGGCTTGGCGCGCTCGTCGGCCCCTATCCTTGGCTCTACCATGTCACCATCTCCAACCGAGCGGCGATCGAGCCGTTCGCCGAGTTGGGCGTCATATTGCTGCTCTTTTCGATCGGGCTGGAACTGAGCTTCCGTCGCCTGTGGACGATGCGCGCCCAGGTGTTCGGGGTCGGTGCGGCCGAACTGATCGGCGGCGCGGCGCTGATCGGTGGCGGGCTCTACCTGCTGGGCCAACCGCCCGCCGGCGCGTTCGGGCTGGGGCTGGCGCTCGCGCTTTCCTCCACCGCCGTGGTGTTGCCGATGGTGGGCACGCAAAGCGCCGTCGGCCGGGCCGCCTTTTCCATGCTGCTGTTCGAGGACCTGGCGCTGGTCCCCATCATCTTCACGCTCGGCGCGCTGGCGCCATCGGTGGCCTCCAGTCCGGACGGCGCCTGGGCCGAACTGGCGAATACCTTGCTGAAAGGCGGGATCACCATCGCCGTCATGCTGGTGCTGGGCCGGCTGTTCCTGCCGCACATCTTCAGCCAGGCGGCGCGCACCAAGAGTCCGGAAGTCTTCCTGGCGGCGAGCCTGCTTGTGGTCATCGTGTCCAGCCTCGCGACGTCGCTTGCCGGCCTGTCGCCGATCGTCGGCGCCCTGCTCGCGGGCCTGCTGATCGCCGAAACGGACTATCATGGCGAAGTCGAGGTGATGACCGCGCCGTTCAAGGGCCTGGCGCTCGGCGTTTTCCTGATCACCGTGGGCATGAGCCTGGACGTGCGCGTGATTCTGGCCAACTGGCCCAGCCTCGTCCTGGCGGTGATCGGCGTGGTCCTGGCCAAGACGCTGGTAACGGCGGCGCTTCTGTATTTCTCTGGCGCGCGGAAGGGCGTGGCGCTGGAGGTTGGCGTGCTGATGTCCAGCCCGTCGGAAACGACCCTGATCGTTCTTTCGACCGCCGCCGCCGCCAAGCTGATCCTGCCGTCGACCGCTGCTTTCTGGCAGATCGTGACCGCGATCGGTCTCACCATCACTCCCCTGCTCGCGCGCGTCGGCCATGATTTCGCGCGGCGTTTGGAAATGGCGCTGGGTGAAGAAAGGATCGACAGCGAGCAGGACAGCACCGAAGCCGCTGCCGTGGTGATCGGCTTCGGGCGCGTCGGGCGGATGGTGTGCGACCTTCTGCGCGTCCATAACCAGCGCTTCACCGTGGTGGAATCCGACCCCGACGTGGTCGCCGAAGGGCGGCGCGGCGGATATCCGATCCTGTTCGGCGACGTGTCGCGCACCGAAATGCTGGACAAGTTGCGCCTGGGTCATGCGCGGGCGCTGATCCTGACCATGGACGACCCCGTACTGTCGGTGCGGGTCACGAAACGGGTGCGCGGATGGGTGCCGGACCTGCCGATCATCGCCCGCGCGCGGGACACGGATCATGCGGCCCAACTCTATCAGGCGGGCGCGAGCGACGCGGTGCCCGAGACGCTGGAAAGCTCGCTGCAGCTTGCGGAAACGGCGCTGGTGGATCTGGGCGTGGCGATGGGGCCGGTGATTGCCTCGATCCATCAGACGCGGGAGGATCTGCGCATGGGGATCAAGGACGCGGCGCAGATGGAGATCGCGCCCAAGCTGCGGCGCTTGCGGCCGGATGAGGTTCCTTGAGGGCCCCACCTCTCGCGAAAAACGGCCATTTTCCGCCGAAGTTCACACCATATGCGCGCGCGTGCGCGGGCGCGCGTAGGCGTGAGGGACTTGCGGTTTCGACATTTCAAAGACCGGAGCGGAATAGGCAGGTCAGTGTGATGTAGGACAGCGGAAAGCGGAGGCGGCCGAGGGAAATAGGATGCTTTTTGCGGCGGCCGTGGCCTGGATGTTACAGGGGGTCGAGCAAGGTCGGATTTCGGCCAAGAGCGGACCATGTTCCCCGTCCCGCAGGCGGGAGGGGAACCCAATTCCTTGGTAAGCCGGTCGAAGGAAGATCAGGCGGGCACGCTGGCGAGGGCGGCCTTGACCGCTTCGATCGCAGCGCCCGCCTTGTCGCCTTCCGGGCCGCCGCCTTGCGCCATGTCGGGTCGGCCGCCGCCGCCCTTGCCGCCGAGCGCCTCGACGCCGGCGCGGACGAGGTCGACGGCGCTGATGGTGCCGACCAGATCATCGGTCACGCCGACCGCGATGCTGGCCCGGCCATCGACAACCGCCAGCACGGCCGAGACGCCGCTGCCGAGCGTCGCCTTGTTTTGATCGACAAGGCCGCGCAGTTCCTTGGGGTCGAGCCCTTCGATCACCTGGCCGATGAAATCGATCGCGCCGATCTTTTCCGGACCGGCCGCCGGGGCGGAACCGCCTCCACCCAGAGCGAGCGCCTTCTTCGCTTCGGCTAGTTCGCGTTCCAGCTTGCGGCTCTGTTCCACCAGCGCGGCGATACGCGCGGGAACTTCTTCCGGCGTGGTCTTGAGCGCCGCGGCGGACTGGCGCAGGCGATCCTCGCGATCGGTCAGCCACAGGCGCGCGCCCTCTCCGGTCAGCGCCTCGATGCGGCGAACGCCAGAGGAGACGGCGCTTTCCGAGATGATCTTGAACAGCGCGATGTCACCCGTCGCGCGGACATGGGTGCCGCCGCACAGTTCGACCGAGTAGCTGTGCGCGTCGCCCTTGCCCATCGAAAGGACGCGGACTTCGTCGCCATATTTTTCGCCGAACAGCGCCATGGCGCCCGCCTGGATGGCGTCGTCAGGCGTCATCAGACGGGTCGTCACCTGCTCATTGTGGCGCACCTGCTCGTTCACATCGGCTTCGATCGCCGCGATCTGGCTGGGGGTCAGCGCCTCGGGATGCGAGAAGTCGAAGCGCAGGCGATCGGGCGCGACAAGGCTGCCCTTTTGCGTGACATGGGCGCCCAGCTGGTGGCGAAGCGCGGCGTGCAGCAAATGGGTGGCGCTGTGGTTGGCGCGGATGCGGTCGCGACGATCGATATCGACGCTCAGATGCACGGTGTCGCCCAGCTTGATGCTGCCCGCGCCGATCTTCGCGCGATGGGCGTGCAGTCGGCCGAGCGGCTTGGCGGTATCTTCCACATCGGCAACGAGGCCCGCCTGCGAGCTGATCGTGCCGGCGTCGCCCATCTGGCCGCCGCTTTCGCCGTAGAATGGCGTCTGGTTGGTGATGATGATGACGGTCTCGCCAGCGGTCGCGCTGTCGAAGTTCACACCATCCTTGACGATCGCCAGCACCTCGCCCTCGCCTTCGGTCGAGCTGTAGCCGATGAACTCGGTATTGCCCGCCTTTTCGGCGATATCGAACCAGATTTCGTCCGACGCCTTTTCGCCCGAACCCTTCCAGGCGGCGCGCGCGGCGGCCTTCTGCTCGGCCATGGCAGCGTCGAAGCCGGCACGGTCGACGCCGAGGCCGCGCGAGCGCAGCGCGTCTTCGGTCAGGTCGTAGGGGAAGCCGTAGGTGTCGTAGAGCTTGAACGCGGTTTCGCCCGGCAGCGTGCCGCCTTCGGCAAGATCGCCGGTCGCTTCGTCGAGCAGCTTCAGGCCCTTTTCGAGCGTCTGGCGGAAGCGGGCTTCCTCGCGCTGCAAGGTCTCCTCGATCAGCGGCTGGGCGCGGACCAGTTCGGGATAAGCACCGCCCATTTCGGAGACGAGGCTGGGCACCAGGCGGTGCATCAACGGCTCCTTCGCGCCGATGATATGGGCGTGGCGCATGGCGCGGCGCATGATGCGGCGCAGGACATAACCGCGCCCTTCATTCGCCGGCAGCACGCCGTCGGCGATCAGGAAGCTGGTCGAGCGCAGATGGTCCGCGATGACGCGGTGGCTGGCCTGATGCTCGCCGTCGATCGCCGTCTTGGTCAAGGCGCCCGACTCCTCGATCAGCGCCTTGAACGTGTCGGTGTCGTAATTATTGTGGACGCCCTGAAGCACGGCCGCGATGCGTTCCAAGCCCATGCCGGTGTCGATGCTGGGCTTGGGCAGCTCGCTGACGATCTCGTTCGCTTCCTGCTCATATTGCATGAAGACGAGGTTCCAGATCTCGACGAAGCGGTCGCCATCCTCTTCCGGCGATCCGGGAGGGCCGCCCCAGATATGCTCGCCATGGTCGTAGAAGATTTCCGAGCAGGGACCGCAGGGACCGCTGTCGCCCATCGCCCAGAAATTATCCTTGGTCGGGATGCGGATGATCCTGTGTTCGGGCAGGCCGGCGATCTTCTTCCAAAGGTCGAAGGCTTCGTCGTCGGTGTGATAGACGGTGGCGGTCAGCTTTTCCGCCGGGATGCCCCATTCCTTCGTCAGCAGGGTCCAGGCATGGGTGATCGCCTGTTCCTTGAAATAGTCGCCGAAGCTGAAATTGCCCAGCATCTCGAAGAAGGTGTGATGCCGCGCGGTATAGCCGACATTGTCGAGATCATTGTGCTTGCCGCCGGCGCGGACCGATTTCTGGCTGCTGGTCGCGGTGGAATAAGGCCGCGATTCCAGGCCGGTAAAGACATTCTTGAACGGCACCATGCCCGCATTGACGAACATCAAGGTCGGGTCGTTGTGCGGCACCAGAGGCGCGGACGGAACGATGGTGTGGCCGTTGGCCCCGAAATAGTCGAGGAACGAGCGGCGAATGTCGTTGGTCGAAGTCATGGGGGCGATTTAGTTGGAAGCGTCCCGGCGCACAAGCGGGGCTTTTCATCGTATCGGCTCATCGGGTTTTCTTATCCGACAGGTGGCCTGAACGGCAGAAACTAGCGTGGGTTCGGGCGTGCTCGCCATTGCTCCGACAAGAAATGGGTTCTAATGGCCGGGACATGGACGACAATACCCGCCGTGCAGCCCTGGATTACCACCGCTTTCCGCAGCCCGGGAAGCTCCGCATCGAGCCGACCAAGCGGATGGTCAACCAGCGCGACCTGGCGCTGGCCTATTCGCCCGGCGTCGCGGCGCCATGCCTGGACATCGCCGAGGATCCCGACAAGGCGATGGACTATACCGCGCGCGGCAATCTGGTCGCGGTGATCTCCAACGGCACGGCGGTGCTGGGCCTGGGATCGATCGGCGCGCTGGCCTCCAAGCCGGTGATGGAGGGCAAGGCGGTCCTGTTCAAGAAATTCGCCGACATCGACGTCTTCGATATCGAGGTCGACACGACCGACCCGGAAAAGTTCGTCGAGGCGGTCGCGCTGCTGGAGCCGACCTTCGGCGGCATCAATCTGGAGGATATCAAGGCGCCCGAATGTTTCGCGATCGAGGCGGAACTGAAGAAGCGGATGAACATCCCCGTCTTCCATGACGACCAGCATGGCACCGCCATCGTGGTGGCTGCCGCCGTGCGCAACGCGCTGGTGCTGCAGGGCAAGACATTGGCCGAGGCGCGGCTGGTGACGTCGGGCGCGGG
>DATEJA010000250.1:0-8555 GCA_035278405.1 Sphingobium sp.
GTGGTCACTGTGGTCGCCGTCGGGGCCGGGGGCGCCGGCAGCGGGGTCATGGCAGCGGTACGGGCAGCCTGAGCGTCGGCAGCGGCGGAGGCGGCGGCGCGTTCGGCGGCATCCGCGCGCGCATTGGCGGCGGCGGCATCCTGCTGCGCGGCGGCGGCGGTGGACGCCTGGACGCGGGAGTCATTTTCCACGCTCACCTGGCTCTGCCCGAGTGCCGTGTCCGCGAAGCCCTGCGCTTCGACCGCGGCCCTGATGGCATTTTGCTCCTTGCCGCTCTTCAGCGATTCCTGAGCGAGACGGAGCGAAGCCTCGGCCTTGGCGAGGACGGCGGGATCATATTGGCCGACCTTCAGCTTGTTGACCGATTCGATCTTGCCCTGCGCTTCCGCGATGGCCTTGAGCGCGCGCTCCTCGTCACCGGCGAGGGCCGGGCCGCTTGCCAGGAAAAGGGCGGAGGCAGCCGCGAAGGCGCGAAGGGAATAGCCTATCTTACGCATAGTCTCTCCTGTCCATGTTGACGGGACCGGGAAACGAGCCATGCCCCCGTCAAGTTCCGGAGACGGAACGGATTTGGGGCAGGTCGGATCCGACCGGCACGGGCCGCGAGCGCAGCTCCCCGAAAATCATTGTCGCGCGCCGATCCTGTTGTTAGTCCTTGATAATCGTGCGAGCTGACGGGGGTCGGAGGCGCGAGCACGACAAGGGGGTGTTGTGTTTTCTGGACGCTTGATCGCCGGCCTGTTGCTGGCGCTGGGCCTGGGCCTGTCTGTCGCGCCGGCGCGGGCGGAGCCGCCGGCGCTTTCCATCTATGGCGCGTTGCCGGGATTCGAGAGGGCATCGATCTCGCCCTCTGGCGATCATGTCGCCATATTGGGATTTGCCGGAGGCCAACGGCGCCTGGTCGTCGTCGACGCCGCGCAGAAGATCGTCTTCCAGGTGCCGATCGAACCGACGTTCAAGGTGCGCGGTCTTCACTGGGCAGGCGATAAGGCGGTGCTGCTGCACTATACGAACACGGTTGACCTGGGCATCGGCTTCACCGCCGCCAAGGCCGAGCTGCAATCGGTGATCGTCCTGCCGATCGACGGGGGCAAGCCCTGGGTCGTCTTCGCCAACCAGCCGATGATCACCGGCGGGGTGCGGGGCATCCATGGGGTGGTCCAGCGGAACGGCCATTGGTACGGCTATTTCGGCGGCTTCACGCTGGTGCAGTCGCGTGGCGGCCAAGGCTATCTGCCGTCCGGCCGGTTGCAGCCCGACCTGTACGAAGTCGATCTGGAGACGCGCAAGGTGCGCCGCGCCGCCGCCAAGATCGATGCCGACCAGGCCGACCGCAGCTGGCTGGTCGACGCCAGTGGGGCGGTCGGCGCCTCGCTCGACATCGCGTCGCAATCGGGCAGGTGGACGATCTTCAACGCGCGCAACGCGCCGATCGCCTCCGGCATCGATCGCGCGGGCGGGGTCACGCTGCTGGGCTTTTCCGCCGACGGCGCGAGCCTGGTCTATCAATTGCGCAACGCGGCGGCGGAACGGGACGATCTGTTCATCGTGCCGCTTGCGGGCGGAGCGGCCCAGCCCTTCCTGCCCGACACGACCATCCAGCGCTTCTTCATGGACAATGGCCATCGCCTGATCGGCTATGTCGAGGATAACGCGACCAGCGACGTCCATTTCTTCACGCCCCGCAGCGAGAAGATCTACAAGGCGAGCCAGCGCGCCTTTCCCGGCGCGCGCATGACCTTGCAGGACGCCAATGACGGGTTCGACCGGCTGATCGTCACGACCGAGGGGGACGGGGATCCGGGAAGCTGGTGGCTGATCAATATCGCGACCGGCAAGGCCGATGTCCTGGGATATTCCTTCACGCTGCGGCCGGGCGAGGTCGGGCCGACGCGAATGGTGAGCTATGCCGCCGCCGACGGGCTGAAGATGGAAGGGGTGCTGACCCTGCCGCCGGACCGGCCGGCCAGGAAGCTGCCCATCGTCATGCTGCCCCATGGCGGGCCGACCCATCATGACGTGCTGAGCTTCGACTGGATGGCGCAGGCCTTTGCGTCGCGCGGCTATGCGGTGTTCCAGCCCAATTTCAGGGGTTCATCCGGCTATGGCGTGCCCTTCGAACAGGCCGGCAACGGCCAATGGGGCCGCAAGATGCAGACCGACATCTCGGACGCGCTTGCCGAACTGGTCCGGCAGGGCATCGCCGATCCCAGGCGCGCCTGCATCATGGGGGCAAGCTATGGCGGCTACGCCGCGCTGGCCGGCGTCACCTTGCAGCAGGGCATCTACCGCTGCGCCGTCGCCGTCGCGGGCATCAGCGATCTCAGCCGGATGGTGTCGACGGACCTTGCCGAAAGCGGCGGCGACCCGATGCTCGCGCGCAACCTGAAGGCGCAGCTGGGGTCGGGCGCAGATCTGAAGACGGTATCGCCGATCCGTTTCGTCGACAAGGTCGGCGTGCCGGTGCTGCTGATCCACGGCAAGGATGACATCGTCGTCAACTATAATCAGAGCAGCAGCATGGCCAATGCGCTGCGCGACGCCGGCAAGACGGTAGAACTGGTCACGCTGAAGGACGAGGATCATTGGCTGTCGAAGAGCGAAACCCGGTTGCAGATGCTGCGGGCGTCGGTCGATTTCGTGATGAAGCATAACCCGCCCGACGCCGTGGCGGCGCAGCCGACTTCATCCGCCGCACAATAAGGGCAGGCCTGGCCGGGCGCCGCTCAGGCGTCGAGAAAGGGAGCGGCCACCTCCGCAGGGACGCGCAGGATGCGGCCGGTGGCCTTGTCGATGATCGCCCAGGTGGATCGGGCCGCGACCTTGACCTTGCCGTCGGGGCCGGTGAATTCGATGAGCCGGTCGAAACGCGCCCCGCGCGGGCCTTCGGGGATCCAGGTGCGCGCGGTGACGGTCTCGCCCGCCTGCACATTGCCGCGATAGTCGATTTCGTGCCGGGTCACGACCCAGACATAGGCGTCGAGATGCTCGGGCGCGGCGTCGCGCGTCCAATGGTCGGTCGCGACCTGCTCCATCCACTGGACCCAGACCGCGTTGTTCACATGGCCGAGGACGTCGATATGCTCGGGACCGGCGGTGATCGCGCAAGTGTAGGTGGAGGACATCAGCGCTGGCCTCTCCCCTCAACGTCACCCTGAACTTGTTTCAGGGTCCATCCATCCCCACGCACCTTCGATCGTGGAGGCATGATGGATGCTGCAACAAGGTCAGCATGACGAGCGGGAATGGCGGAAGGGCGCATCACCCCTCCACGCCCAGCTGCCAGAGGATGAAGGCGAATTCCTCCGCCGTTTCCTGGAGGCTTTCGAAGCGACCTGACTTGCCGCCATGGCCCGCGCCCATATTGGTCTTGAGCAGCAGCACATGGTCGTCCGTCTTGGTGGCGCGCAGCTTCGCCACCCATTTGGCCGGTTCCCAATAGGTGACCCGCGGGTCGTTGAGGCCGGCCGTCACCATCACAGGCGGATAAGGCTGGGCGCTGACATTGCTGTAGGGATCATAGCCCAGGATTGTTTCGAACGCCGCCTTGTCCTCGATCGGATTGCCCCATTCGGGCCATTCGCCCGGGGTCAGCGGCAGGCTTTCATCCAGCATCGTGTTGAGCACGTCGACGAAGGGCACATGCGCCACTACCGCGCCCCAAAGGTCGGGATCGCTGTTGACGACCGCGCCCATCAGCTCCCCGCCCGCCGAACCGCCGGAAATGCTGATCCGCCCCCGGCCGGTATAGCCAAGGTCGATCAGCCCCTTCGCGACGTCGACAAAGTCGGTGAAGCTGTTGGTGCGCTTGTCGAGCTTGCCGTCGAGATACCATTGCTGGCCAAGGTCGTCGCCGCCGCGGATATGGGCGAGCGCATAGGCGAAGCCGCGATCCAGAAGGGAAAGCCGGCTGGTGGAAAAGCCCGGCTCCATCGCGATGCCATAGGCGCCATAGCCATAGAGGTGGAGCGGCGCGCTGCCGTCGCGGGGCATGTCCCGGGGATAGACGATCGACACGGGGATGGGCGTGCCGTCGCGCGCCGGGACGGTCAGACGCTCGGTCGCATAGCGGGCCGCGTCATAGCCCGAGGGGATTTCCTGGACCTTGAGCACCTCCAGCTCGCCGGTCGCCAGATGATAGTCATAGATGGTGTCGGGCGTGACCATCGATTCATAGCCGATGCGCAGCTTTGTCACGTCATATTCGGGATTGTCGTCGAGGCTGGCGGAATAGCTGGCTTCGGGAAACGGGATGCGCCTGGCGCCGTGGGTGGCATAGTCGCGCAGCTCGATCTGGTCGAGCCCGTCCTGGCGCCCTTCGGTGACGTAGAAGCTTTTGAACAAGGTGAAGTCGGTGAGGTAGAAATGCGCGTCGGCGCCGATCACCTCCTCCCACTGGTCGGGCGCTTCCAGCGACGCCTTCACCAGCCGGAAATTGGGGTGGGTGTCGTTGGAGCGGATGTAGAGCGTGCCCTCATGCTCATCGACATCATATTCGCGGCCGGGCTTGCGCGGCGCGACGAGCAGCGGCTTGGCCAGCGGATCATCCGCCGGAAGCAGCCAGGCTTCGGTCGTGACATGGTCGCCGGTCGCTATGACGATATATTTTTCCGACGAGGTAAGGCCGACCGAGACGCGAAAGCCCTCATCATCCTCATGGAAAAGTTCGACGTCGTCGGCAACCGGCTGGCCCAGCCAATGAAGCCGGGCATTGTCGGTGCGCCATTGGTCGTTGGCGACGCCGTAGAGCAGGCCCTTGCTGTTGGAGGTCCAGACCAGCGAGGACAGGGTATCGGGGATGATTTCGGGCAGGATCTCGCCGGTGAAGAGGTCCTTGATCCGCGCTTCGAACCGTTCCGACCCATTATTGTCGATGGCATAGGCGAGATAGCGGCCATCGGGGCTGACCGACAGGGCGCCGAGGCGGAAATAGTCATGCCCCTCCGCCAGCGCGGGCTCATCCAGGATCAGCTGGTCGTCGCTGCCGTCGGCCTTGGCCGCGACGGGCCGGCGATACCATTTGCGATATTGCGCCCCCACTTCGAAGGCGCGCCAATAGACATAGTCGCCATCCTTTTGCGGGACCGAACGGTCATCTTCCTTGATGCGGCCCTTCATCTCCTGGAACAGTCGGTCGACCAGCGCCTGATGGGGGGCCATCGCCGCTTCGAACCAGCCATTTTCCGCCTCCAGATAGGAAAGGATCTGCTTGTCCTTCACCTCCGGATAGCCGGGGTCGCGCAGCCAGGCATAGGGGTCGTCCACCCGGATGCCATGGCGTTCGAAGCTGTGCGGGCGGCGGGCGGCGACGGGCGGCGTGGTCGAAACGGTCATCCAGGGTCCTGATTCTGAAAAAGGCGGCGCGCTGGCATCTGCGCGCTTGCCTGCTTATGTTGGCGGCAGAGTGCTTTGCGCAAGAGGGGCCCCGGGTTCCTGACAAAATCTGATCCAAAGGGAAATGCGAATGTCCACCTATGAAGACCGGCTGAAGGCCCTGCGCGAACAACTGGCGCGGGTGCAGCTGGACGGCTTCGTCGTGCCGCTGACCGACGAGCATATGAGCGAATATGTCGGCGCCTATGCCCAGCGGCTGGCCTGGCTGACCGGGTTCCAGGGGTCGGCCGGCAGCGCGGTGGTGCTGCCGCAGGAAGCGGCGATCTTCGTCGACGGGCGCTACACGCTGCAGGTGCGCGAACAGGTGGACGCGACGCATTGGCAATATGTCGGGGTGCCGCAGACATCGGTCGCGGCCTGGCTGAAGGAGCATGCGCCGGCGGGCGGGCGGATCGGCTATGACCCCTGGCTGCACACCCGCGCCTGGGTGAAGGCGGCGAGCGAGGCGCTGGCGCAGCGCGGGGCGCAGCTGGTCGCGGTCGACGCCAATCCGGTCGACAGCGTCTGGCCGGATCGCCCCGCGCCCAGCGCCGCCAAGCTGGTGGTGCATGAGGACCGCCATGCCGGCCAGGCATCGGCCGACAAGCGGCAGGCGATGGCCGACTGGCTGGTCGCCACCCAGGCGGACGCGGTGATCCTATCGGCACTCGATTCGATCGCCTGGACCTTCAACATCCGGGGCAAGGATGTGGACCGCACGCCGGTCGCGCTGGCCTATGCCATCGTCCATGCCGACGCGACCGCCGACCTGTATGTCGCGCCGGAGAAGGTCTGCGAGGCGGTGGCGCAGCATCTGGGCAATGCCGTGCGCATCCACCCGCGCACCGCCTTTGCCGATGCGCTGAAAGGCCTGGCGGGCAAGACCGTCGTGGCGGACCCCGAGCGGGCGGTCGCGGCGATCTTCGAGGCGCTGGAGGCGGGCGGGGCGACCGTGCTGCCGCTGCGCGACCCGGCGGTACTGCCCAAGGCGATCAAGAACGCGCAGGAAATCGCCGGCCACAAGGCGGCGCAGGCGCGGGACGGCGCCGCCCTCTCCCGCTTCCTGCACTGGCTATCGGTCGAAGCGCCGGGGGGCAGCGTGGATGAGTTGACGGCGGCGGCGAAGCTGGAGGCGTTCCGGCGCGAGACCGGGCTGCTGGAGGACCTGTCCTTCGACACGATCAGCGGCGCCGGGCCCAATGGCGCGGTGGTCCATTATCGGGCCGAGGAGAAGACGAACCGGCGGATCGAGCCGGGTTCGCTCTACCTGGTCGATTCGGGCGGCCAATATCGCGACGGCACCACCGACGTCACGCGCACCATCGCGATCGGCACGCCCAGCGCCGCGATGAAGCGCTGCTTCACGCTGGTGCTGAAGGGGCATGTCGCGCTCGCCCGGGCGCTGTTCCCCACCGGCACGCGCGGCGGCCAGCTGGACGTGCTGGCGCGGCAGTTCCTCTGGGCGCAGGGGCTGGACTACGCCCATGGCACCGGCCATGGCGTCGGCAGCTTCCTGTCGGTGCATGAAGGGCCGCAGCGGATCGCGACCTTCGGCGGCGCGGACGAGCCGCTGCAGCCGGGCATGATCCTGTCCAACGAGCCGGGCTATTACCGCACCGGGGAGTTTGGCATCCGCATCGAAAATCTGGTGCTGGTCGAACGGCGCGAACTGCCGGGCGCCGAGCGGGAGATGCTGGGGTTCGAAACGCTGACCTTCGCGCCGATCGACCGCAACGCCATCGCGCTCGACCTGCTGACGGATGAGGAGCGCGCCTGGATCGACGCCTATCATGCCCAGGTGGTGGAGGTCGTCGGGGCGCAGCTGGAAGGCGAGGCGCTGGAGTGGCTCAAGCGGGCGTGCGCGCCGCTTTAGGCGCAACATGCTCCTGCGCAGGAGCACGTCACGGCTAGTCCCGCCGCTCCTCATCCTTGCGCTGCTCAACCGGCGGCGATTCGCTCTCGCCCGCGCGCGCCTGGGCCTTGCGGCGGCGCAGATTGTCGCGCAGCGCCTGCGCCAGCCTTTCCTTGCGATCATCCTGTTCGCTGCTCATGGCCGCGCCTTAGCCAAATTGCGCCACCGGCCGCAAGCCGCCTTGACAAGCGTCGCGGGCCCGGCCATAGGCCCGGCTCCGTCGCCCGACAGGGGGGCGGAAGACGAAAAAGTGCTGCCGTAGCTCAGTGGTAGAGCGCATCCTTGGTAAGGCTGAGGTCGTGAGTTCAATCCTCACCGGCAGCACCATTTCCCTCCTTTCCGTCCGATGAGAACAGAGGATCGGCGCCGCGCGTGGGCGTCAGGTCAGCGGCTCGGTCAGCCAGCTCAGGTCCCGCGCAGGCAACTTCGCCGGCACGCCGCACAGCTTGCGCAGCACCGGCATGTTCAGCAATTCGATGCTGTGGCCGTCGCGCAGGATCAGCCCCCTATCCTCCAGCATCCGGAAGACGCGGTTCACGTGGACCGAGGTCAGGCCGATGACATCGCCAATCTGTTCCTGCGTCAGCGGATGGTCGAAGCGCGGGCCGATGCCGGGGGTGATGATCTTCAGCCGATCATGCAGATGGACCAGCAGCCCGGCGAGGCGGCACTCCGCCGAGGTGCGCGCGACCGAACAGAGCCGGTCCATCAGGATCAGCCGCTCCTGCTGGGCGCTCAGGAACATGAGCGCGGCCAGATGCGGCGCGCGGGTGAAAAGACTGCCGAGCGCGGGCAGGCCGAGCGTGCGCAGCTTGACGGGCGTCAGCGTCGTCAGCGTTTCCGCGGCCGCTTCCAGCCCCACGCTGGGCGAGCCCAGCATGTCGCCGGGCAGGTGGATCTTCACGATCTGCCGGCTGCCGTCGGGCAGCGTCATGCTGCTCAGCACCCAGCCTTCGGCGAGCAGATAGACCGACTGGGGACGGTCGCCCTCGCGACGGATCGTGCGGCGGCGGGCCACCTGTTGCACCGGGCCGGCCAGGCTGACGAGAAAGTCGAATTCGGCAGCGGTGGGAGCGGCGAATTCCGCCAGGCGCGCTCGGGAATGAGCAAGGGGAAAGGATTCATCGGGAAATGCGCGCACAGAACCTCGGATCGAATGACGATCCGGCTGTAGCAAAGCGCCGCGCGGCGCTCTTTAAAGTGAAGCAAGAATGAGGCGTTTCCGCGTGAAGCGCGGTGCCTATCCCCCGAAGCTGACGCCGATCCAGAG
>DATEJA010000251.1:0-7793 GCA_035278405.1 Sphingobium sp.
GTGCATTTGTGGATGACCTTGACACCGTTCGCCTTGAAGTCATCCACATGTTCCTGCGGCTTGTAACCTGCGGTCTCGACGATCTTGATCCCGCTTTCGATGATCGCCTGCCGATATTCGGCATAGGGCGGCGGCGTGATCGAAGGAAGGATCGTCAGATTGACCCCGAACGGCTTGTCGGTCATCTCGCGCGTGCGGGCGATCTCCTTGCGCAGTGCCTCGGGCGTCGGCTGCGTCAGCGCCGTGATCAGTCCCAGCGCGCCTGCATTGGCGACGGCCGATACCAGCTCCGCCGTGCCCACCCACATCATGCCCCCCTGCACGATGGGCTTTTCGATGCCAAACTCTTCCGTGAACCGCGTCTTGATCATGATTTTCTCTCGGATTGATATGTGTTGGATCGTCACGCCACTTGCAGGCGCGATAGATGGACGTGCCGGGAAAGATGATGATCGACGGTGCCGAACTCACCCTCGATCATCACGATGCGCTTGAAATAATGGCCGAGCGGAAGATCGTCGGTCATGCCCATGCCGCCGTGAAGCTGAATGGCGTTCTGCCCCACAAAGCGGGCTGCCTGGGCGACCGTCACTTTTGCAGAAGAGATGGCGAGCGCGCGCTCCGCCGTATCGCCGTCCAGCCGCAAGGTGGCGAGCAACGTCGCGGAGCGCGCCATCTCCAGCTTCATGAACATGTCCACCATGCGATGCTGGAGAGCCTGGAAGTCGGACAAGGCCTTGCCGAACTGGTGCCGATCACGGATATGAGCCATGCTATCGTCCACCATGCGCTGCATCGCGCCCACGGCCTCCGCACAGGTTGCCGCAATGCCGCGGAAAATCGCCTCCTCGATCAACGGGAAGGCTCCGTCCTCCTGACCGATCAACATGTCCGGCGTGACCAGGACGCCGCTGAACATGAGGTCCGAAGCACGGCGGCCGTCGATGGTCGGATAATCGAAGGAAGCCAGCCCTTCGGCTTCCCGCTCGACGAGGAACAGCGAAAGCCCCTGCCGATCGCCCTTCGCACCGGAGGTGCGCGCCGCGACGATCAGATGCGTCGCCCATGGCGCGCCCACGACCACGGATTTATCGCCAGTCAAATGCCAGCCCTGTTCCGACCGGTGCGCTTCCAACGTCATGTCAGCAATTTCGTAACGCATGCCCGGCTCCGACCAGGCGAAGGCGACCAGCATGTCGCCCGCCACCATGCTTTGCAGGGCAGCCCGCGATGCGGCGCTATCGCTCTTGACCAACAGTGCGGCGCCGATAATCGCCGTTTCGATAAAAGGCTCGATGACCAATGCCCGGCCCATTTCCTCCATGACGACCATCATCTCGACGGGACCCCCGCCCGCTCCGCCAATTGGCTTGGGCACGCCAAGCCCTATGATGCCAAGCTGTTCGACGAAGCTTTTCCAGATCGACGGTCGCCAGCCATCGTCGCTCTCCACGACGCAACGGCGAGCGTCGAACGCATAATGTTCGCGGAGGAATCGGGCAACGCTATGCCTGAGCACGATCTGCTCTTCGGTGAGACTGAAATCCAACCCGCTTCTCCCACATCGGGACCCCCCGCCCGCAATGCCCGGCGCCCTTCTCGCAACGACCATTGCTTCTTGGTCCCGCTGGGATATATGCTATCTCTAGCATTATTCAATTCATTAATTACTCCGCCACGTCGGCGCTGAACGGTGAGAAAATCCAATGGCCCAATCAAGTGGCGAAAGCGTGGCGACAGAGGATCATGGCGCAGTCGCCGTCATGCGCTTCAAGCCCCGCGACGACGGCACCATATCCAACAAGGGCGCTGACCTCCTCCTTCGGGAGCTGGACCGGCTGCTGGCCGATGCGGGCACACGCGCCCTTGTGCTCACCGGAGCGGAACCGGCGCTTTTTATCCGGCACGCCAATCTGGGACAGATCGGCCGCGCCGGCGACGCCCTGCGTGCCGGGCTTGCGACCGAGCAGGACTTCCTCGATACACCATTTCAAAGCCTCTGCCGTCTGCTCGATCGGGCTGAAAAGCCGGTCATCGCCGCGATCAACGGCGATTGCATGGGCGGCGGGCTGGAAATCGCCCTCGCTTGCACCGCGCGGATCGCCGCGCCGTCCATCCACGCGATCGGCCTGCCGGAAATCCGGCTGGCGATCCCCCCTGGCTCGGGCGGCCCGCAGCGCCTGGCGCGGCTGATCGGTCTTCACCGCGCGCGGCTTTTCGTTCTCAAGGGGACGGTGGTGAGCAGCGAGGATGCTCTCGCCATGGGCATCGTCGATGAACTGAACGACGATCCGGTGGCGGCTGCGGTGGAACTGGCGGGGCGTTTCGCGCGCCGCTCTCCCGACGCGGTCGCCGCGATCATGCGCCAGATGGCTCCCGATGACGAGGCGGCGCTCAAGGACAATGCCCGCGCTTTCGCCGAAACATTGCGGTCGAAGGAAGCGGCGCAGATGCTGGAGGAGCTGTTGCATTCTCCCCGACCGATCGAAACGCTCGATTGAGCGCAGTTACACTATTGGAGCGTACCACATGACGACGAACAAAGCGTGGATCCTGACAAGACGGCCGCAGGGCAGCGTGTCGCAGCAGGACCTCGCCTATCGTGAACTTCCGCTGCCGCCGGTCGGCGAGGGACAGATATTAGTTCGCAACCTGCTGCTGTCGCTCGACCCCACCAACCGCCTGTGGATGAGCGATCGGGACCAGTATCTGCCACCCGTGGGGATCGACGATGTCATGCGCGGCGTGACGATCGGCGTCGTCGAGCAAAGTCGATCGGACAGGTTCGCGCCCGGCGACTTCGTTCAGCCCGCCGATGGCGGCTGGCAGAGCCATGTCGTTGCGGACGCAAAAACCAGCCGGCGGGTTCAGGTCGACCCCGACATCGACCTGACTGCCCAAATGTCCGTCCTGGGTGTCACCGGACTGACGGCCTATTTCGGTCTGCTCGACATCTGCGCGCCCAAGGCGGGCGAAACCATCGTGATTTCGGCCGCGGCCGGCGCGGTCGGATCGATCGTCGGCCAGATCGCGAAGCTCAACGGTTGCCGCGTCGTCGGCATTGCGGGCGGCCCCGCCAAATGTGCCTGGCTTGTCGACGAACTGGGCTTCGACGGCGTCATCGACTATAAGGCGGAAGATGTGGGCGCCGCGCTGGACCGCCTGTGTCCGGACGGCATCGACATGAGCTTCGAAAATGTCGGGGGCGAGATCATGGACGCGACCTTCAGCCGCCTTCGCACCCATGGCCGCATGGCCGTATGCGGCCTGATCTCCGCCTACAACAAGGAAGGGCCGATCGCCGGCCCCACCGATTTCGGCCGGATCCTGATGAATCGCCTGACGGTGCGTGGATTTGTCGTAATCGACTATCTGTCGCGCACCAAGGAAGCCACGGCCGATCTCACCCAATGGATCAAGGCAGGCCGGATCAAATGGAAGGATCATGTGATCGATGGCCTGGAACATGCTCCCGCAGCCCTGGATCGCCTGTTCAGCGGCCAGCACGACGGAAAGTTGATGATTAGAATATAGGTTTGTTTATTCGTTCACTTAAATAATGCCTTGCGCATGAGCGCGTAGCTGCGCAATGCTCAGGCAAGGCATAGTCTGTGGGAAAGAAAATGACGATGGCACCCGCTGAGTTAACCCCGATCATTCTAGGCGTCGGCGAATATGTTGACCGCCCCGCCAATCCGGCCGATGCGCTGGAGCCGGTGTCGCTCATGGCTGCGGCCCTGCGGACTGCGGAGAAGGATGGGGGCTGCGACCTTCTGGCGAAAGCGGAGTCGGTGGAGCTGGTGGGGCTGATCTCCTGGCGCTACGCCGATCCTGTCTCCCTCCTTTGCGACCAGCTCGGCATCTCCCCCGCGCGCAAGGTCAACGCCAGCATGGGCGGAGAAACCCCGATCCGGCTTGTGCACGAGGCGGCCGTGCGTATCGCAAAAGGCGAGCAGTCCGTTGCACTGATTGTGGGCGGGGAAGCGCTGAACGCCCGCACCAAGGCGAAGAAGGCCGGCGTGCAGCTCGGCTGGACCAAACAGGTCGCCCCTGACGAGGCCGTCGCCTTCCCCGCCAGCCGCTATGCGGTGAGTGACGTCGCCAAGCAGCTCGGCGTGCGCGATCCCGCGCAGATTTACCCCCTGTACGAAATGGCGACGCAACAGAGCTGGGGCCAGACACCGGCGGAAGCGGACGCCATTTCGGCGGCTCTCTGGGCGCAATATGCGGGCGCGGCGGCTGAAAACCCTTCGGCCTGGATACAGGACGCGCCGAGCGCCGACCAGATCGAGGAAGTCACTCCCGACAACCGGATGATCAACTGGCCCTATCGCAAGCTGATGGTCGCCAATCCCAACGTCAACCAGGCGGCGGCGATCATCGTCACCAGCCTGGCTGTCGCGCGTGAGGCCGGCGTGCCGGAGGAGCGCATCATCCACATCTGGGGCGGCGCAGCAGCGAACGAGCCGGAAGATTATCTGCTGCGCGACCGCTACGACCACAGCACGGCGCAGACGGCGGTGCTTGAACGGGCCGTGGAGATCGCCGGCGGCGACGCGGAACGGTTCGACCTGCTGGAACTCTACAGCTGCTTCCCCGTCGTTCCGAAAATGGCGTTGCGGACGCTGGGCCTCGACCCGCATGAGCATCGCCCGACGGTGACCGGCGGCCTCACCTTCTTCGGCGGCCCGCTCAACAATTATATGAGCCATTCGGTCGCGGCCATGGTCCGGCGCCTGCGCAATGGCGAAGGGAAGATCGGGTTGCTCTACGGGCAGGGCGGCTTCGTCAACAAGCATCACGGGCTGGTCGTCGGCACCCAGCCTGCCGCCTCGCCCTTGCCGGAAAACTATTCCGTGCAGGGTCAGGCAGATGCGCAGCGGGATCCTGTTCCGACGCTGGCGGAACATTATGCCGGCCCTGCGGCGATCGAAACCTACACGATCATCTACGGCCGCGATGGCACGCCGATCCAGGGCATCGTCATCGTCCGCACGCCTGAAGGATCCCGCACCATGGCGCGCGTGCCCGCGACGGACGAGACCTCGCTCGCCCTGCTCCAGTCTCGCGAACGCAACGCCATCGGCACCCAGGGCCAGGTGCGGATCGACGCGTTCGGCAAGCCGGTGTGGGAAACGGAAGCGGCTCGCGATGCGCGCGTCAAGGCGGGCTATCAGTTCTGCTCGGTCGAGCGCGAAGGCCATCTCACCATCGTCACCATCAATCGCCCGCAGGCGATGAACGCGCTTGATCCAGCTACCAATGCCGAACTGGCGACGATCTTCGACGATTTCGCCAGCGATCCCGATCAATGGGTAGCCATTCTCACCGGCGCGGGCGACCGCGCCTTCTCCTCGGGCAACGACCTCAAGTTCACGGCGAAGGCGATGGCCCGCGGACAGGCAATCGAATCGCCGGTGACGGGCTTTGCCGGACTGACGATGCGCCCCGACCTCAATAAGCCGGTGATCGCGGCGGTCAACGGCCTAGCAATGGGCGGCGGGTTCGAAATCGCCCTTGCCTGCGACCTCATAATCGCTTCGGAAACGGCGGGCTTTGCGCTGCCCGAACCCAAGGTCGGCCTGGCCGCGCTCGAAGGCGGCCTGCTGCGCTTGCCCTCGCAGATCGGCCTCAAGCCCGCGATGGGCATGATCCTGACGGGGCGGACTGTCAGCGCCGCAGAAGGACTCCAGATCGGCTTCGTGAACGAGGTGGTTGCACCCGGCGATCTATTGACGGCAGCGAAGCGCTGGGCTCAGGACATCATGGCGTGCAGCCCGATGTCGATCCGCGCCTCCAAGGAAATCGTCCGCCGCGGGCTGGAGGAGGAATCGCTCGAGGCAGCGCTCGAAAAGCAGCGCAACTATCCTGCCGCGCGTGCCCTGTTTCGCTCGGCCGACCTTCGCGAGGGACCGCTTGCGTTCGCGCAGAAGCGCGCGCCGCATTGGAAGGGCAGGTAAGCCGGATCAGGCCGGCCCCAGCATCGGCGGATGCTGCGGCCGGCCCCTTATGCTGATGCGCCCGATCAGGCTTGGGCCCGCGCCGACCTTAATATCTGCTGGTCAGGCTCCGCCAGGCGATCGTCTTCTGAATCTCGGTCGCGCCGCCATAGATGGTCTGTGCCCGCTCGAACAAATAGGCCGGCGCGGCCAGCATCTGCCATTCGGGCACGAGCGGCGCCTGCTGATGCCAGTCCTCGCGGTCGCGCGCCGGAAAAGGCCCCCGCCCCCGTCCTGCCAATTCGATCTGCAGTTCGGTCACCTGCTGGGCAATTTCCGTGCTCGCTATCTTGACGAAGGCGATCAGGGCCGGATCATTCTCACCCAGCAGAACGCGCAGGACCAGGATTTCGAGGGCGTCGACCTCGATCTGGCAGGCTGACAGCCTGCGCAGGAATATCTCCGCTTCCGCCGCCGACCAGCAGCCTGCCTTGACTTCGGCAGCTATCCTTTCCCGCGCCGCTCGCAGTTCCGCCCGCTTGCGCCCGATATGCGCGTAGGAAAGCCGCTCATTCTCCAGCAGCACATTGGCATAGTGCCAAGCCTTGCCCTCCTCCCCGATGCGGTTCGCCACCGGCACACGCACATCGTCGAAGATCACCCTGTTGAGTTCATGGCTGCCATCGATCGAGATGATCGGTTCGACCCGCACCCCCGCGCTGCGCATGTCCAGGCAGATCAGCGAAATGCCCTCCTGCTTCCGCGCTTCCCGGGAGGTTCGGACGAGGCAGAATATCCAGTCGGCCCAGTGTGCGCCGGACGTCCACAGCTTGACGCCGTTCAGCACATATTCGTCGCCCTCGCGCCGCGCCTCCAGGCGCAGGCTGGCAAGGTCGGAACCCGCTTCAGGCTCGGAATAGCCCTGCGCCCAGAGGCTGCGCGATTCCAATATGTCGGGCAACCAGCGTTCCTGCTGCTCCTTGGAACCGAATGCGCATATGATCGGCCCGATGTAGAGGACGGCCATGGGGATGATATTGGGCGCGCCCGCGCGCTCCAGTTCCTCATCGAAGATCAGCCGCTGCATCGGCGACCAGCCCGTCCCGCCATGCTCGCGTGGCCAACTGATCCCCAGCCATCCCCGGGCGTTCAGCGCTCTTTGAGACGCAATATGATCGCCCCGCTCCAGCCTTTGTCCACTCGCTACCTTATTCAGTATGTAGCGAGGATATTCCTGCTCGAAAAAATGGCGGACCTCCTGGCGGAAGTCCTTTTCGAAAGGAGAAAGGTCGAGGTTCATGTCGCCGTATTTGCCTTCGCCCTGCTCGCCAGCGTCGCCTTGATCAGCTTGTATACGGATGGATCGGCCGGTTGAAGGACCTTGTCGGCGATCAACGCCTGCACCGAATCCTCCGGCAGGCTCAACCAGTCATGGACAACCTGCTCCGTATGTTCGCCGATCAACGGGGCCGCCCCGGTCGCCGCAGGCGGTATGTCCGCCGTTCCGACATGCCGAACCTCGTTGATGACCTCCTCATCCAGATAGGCGTGGGTTTCGGCGCGATAGAAATGCCGTTCCCGATAGAAGCCGAAGTCGGGGAGTTCCGGCACGCGCAGCATCACGCCGGCCGGCACTCCGGCAGCCTGCAATATCCGCATCGCCTCAGCCGCCTCATGTTCCTTCATCCAGGACGCCAGCGCCGGCTCGATCCTATCCGCGTTGGCGATGCGCCCGGTCCGCGTGGCCAAGGCTTCGTCATCGGTCAGGCCGATCAGGGGCGCAAGGGCTTTCCAGTCTTGATCATCGCGCACCGTCACGACGCACCAGTCGTCATCGCCGCGCGTCTGATAGAC
>DATEJA010000252.1:0-5516 GCA_035278405.1 Sphingobium sp.
TGGTTGCTACGCCCGCATGGCCAAGGGATTCGCTTGGCATATTCGAGGGATGGGGCGCCTTTCGCGATCCCGGGACGCCGCGCTGCTATGCGATTTCGAAGGCTGTCGGCCAGCGCGGCACCGGCTTTGCCGCGGTAGGCAGCTGGCCCCGGCAGAAGGTGCGCGGCCAGGTGCATTTCCGCCTGAGCCGCAACCGCGCCGATAATGCGCCTGTGATCCTGAATGTCGGCGAACGACGCTTTTCGCTAGTTGCGGGACAGGCCGACGCCTGGGCAGCCGACGCGCGCGGCGACGCCGCTATTATCGCCGCCATGCGATCGGCCAGCAGCATGAGCGTGCAGACGGAGGGGGTGAACAAGCGAGCTTTTGCCGACACCTATACGTTACGCGGCGCGGCCACGGCGATCGACGCGGCGGCGCTGGGATGTGCGCGGTTGCGGTGAAGCGTGACGTGCTCCTGCGAAAGCAGGAGTCCAGGGTGGCGCAGCGCAATCTGGCCCTAGGCTCCCGCTTTCGCAGGAGCACGACAGATGTTCAGGCAGCCAACTTCCAAAATCTCCAAAAATCGGCTATGGGCGCGCCATGCAATCATCCGCCAATCCCCTGATGCCGATTCCCGGCGCTATCGACCCTGTGCCCGTGCCGCGCGCGGTGACGCCGCGCGAGGATGGGCGCACTGACCTGATGGGCCTGTCGCGCCCGCAGATCAAAGCCCTGCTGGACGAAGCCGGGCTCGACCAGAAGCAGGCGAAGCTGCGCTCCAAGCAGTTGTTCCACTGGCTCTATCATCGCGGCGAGACGGACTTCGACGCCATGACCGACCTGGCCAAGCCGATGCGCGGCTGGATGGCGGAGCGGTTCGTGGTCGGCCGCCCCGAAGTGGTCGAAGCGCAGGTGTCGAGCGACGGGACGCGCAAATGGCTGCTGCGATCGGACGACGGGCAGGATTATGAGATGGTGTTCATTCCCGACGCCGACCGGGGCACCCTTTGCGTCTCCAGCCAGGTGGGCTGCACGCTCAACTGCCGCTTCTGCCATACCGGCACGATGCGGCTGGTGCGCAACCTGACGCCGGGCGAGATTGTCGGCCAGGTGATGCTGGCGCGCGATGCGCTGGGCGAATGGCCCAAGGGCAGCATGGCATCGGCCAATGACGATGAAGCGGACGACGCGCCGCAATATACGACCGACGGCCGGATGCTGACCAACATCGTGATGATGGGCATGGGCGAGCCGCTTTATAATTTCGACCATGTGCGAGACGCGCTGAAGGTCGTGATGGACGGCGACGGGCTGGCCCTGTCGAAGCGGCGCATCACCCTTTCCACATCGGGCGTGGTGCCGATGATGGCGCGGGCGGGCGAGGAGATCGGCGTCAATCTCGCCGTGTCGCTCCATGCCGTGACCAAGGATGTGCGCGACGAGCTGGTGCCGCTCAACAAGAAATTCGGGATCGAGCAGCTGCTGCAGGCCTGCGCCGACTATCCGAGCGCCAACAATGCCCGGCGCATCACCTTCGAATATGTGATGATCAAGGACAAGAATGACACCGACGCGGATGCGCGCGAGCTGGTGCGGCTGCTGCGCCACTACAAGGTGCCCGCCAAGGTCAATCTGATCCCCTTCAATCCCTGGCCGGGCACCGATTATGAATGTTCGACGCCCGAGCGGATCAAGCGCTTTTCCGACATCGTGTTCGAAGGCGGCATTTCGGCGCCGGTGCGCACGCCGCGCGGGCGCGACATCATGGCGGCCTGCGGACAGCTGAAATCAGCGAGCGAGAAGAAGAGCCGGGCCGAACTGGATCGGCTGGCGGCGGAAAAGCAGGCGGCGCTCGGCTGACGTCGCACGGCGTCAGCGCGGCGATCCGGGTTCCTCCTCGCCGCGTTCCTGCTCCTCGGGCTTGAGCGGCGCCAAGATCCAGAAGGTCAGCAGGGTGAAGGCGGTGAGGACCGCCGCGACGTCATAGCTGCCGAGCCCCGATGCGACGCCCATGGCGCCTGTCACCCACAGGCTGGCGGCGGTGGCGGTGCCCTTCACCGATCGGCGCTGCTGCAGGATGGCGCCGCCACCCAGGAAGCCGATGCCGCCAATCACGCCCTCCAGCACGCGGGCGAGCGCGGACGGGTCGTGCCCCATCGTCGCTTCCACCGCCTGGACGAAGCCGCAGCTGGCCACCGCCACCAGGGGAAAGGTGCGCAGCCCGGCGCTGCGTTCCGCCTGCTCGCGATTCCAGCCGATCGGTAGCGCGAGGGCATAGGCAATGAGAATGGGGACAAGGTGCGGCAGGATGGCAAAGCTGTCGTTCATGCGCGTCCAACGCATGATGATGAATTCGGATGCGGAACGAACGCCCTCATGCGCTGCGAGTTGGTTCGTCCAGCAAGCCGGGGACCAGAGGCAGGATTTCCCGCGCGAGAAAACCGATCGGGCCGATCCGAGCGGCGAGCGCCTGCCCCGCCCGGCCATGGACCCAGCTGCCCCAGGCGGCCGCGATCAGCGGCGGCGCGCCGCGCGCGGCAAGCCCGCCGATGATCCCGGCGAGCACGTCGCCCGAACCGCCGGTCGCCAGCCCGACGCAGCCACCCTCATGCAGCAGCCGCGCGCCGTCGGGATCGGCAAGGACGCTGCGGTCGCCCTTCAACAGGACGACAGCCCGGAACTGCCGGGCCACCCGCTGCGCGATCGCCATGGGATCGGCCGCGATCGCTTCCGCCTTTTCGCCGGACAGGATCGCCATTTCGCCATGATGCGGGGTCAGGATGACGCGTCCTTCATGGCGCGCGATCAGCGCTTCCAGATCGCGGGCCGATGTCAGCGCGGCGGCATCCAGGACGATGGTGACGGGCGGCTCGGTCGCCTTGAGGATGGCGGCGACCAGTTCGTCGGTCTGGCTGCTGGCGCTCATGCCGGGCCCCAGGATCAGCGCGTCGCATCGGGCGAGATGCTCGGTCAGCAGATCCGCCGCCTCGGCCGCGATCTCGCCATCCTTCTGTGCCGGCAAAGCGATCATGGCGGCCTCGGGCACCAGCACGCCCAGCGACATGGCGGCCGAGCGCACCGTCGCCATGCGCAGCTTGCCCGCGCCCGCCCGGAGCGTGGCTTCGCCGGTCAGGCGCAGCGCGCCGGGCACGAATTCGGCCCCGCCCGCGACGAGCACGCGGCCCCGCTGATTCTTGTCGGATGCGCCGTCGGGTTCGGGCAAAGGATGGGCGCGCAGCCAGTCGAGGTCCAGCCGATCCACCCCGCTCATCCCCGCGCTCCGGCAATGGCGTCGGGTTCGCGGGTGACGGGCGTGGCCTCTTCCTCCAGCGGGGCGGTGACATTGTATCGCTGGAGCACCAGGCCGCCGTCGCGGCCATGAGCGGGGTCATAGCGATAGTCGGTGATGGCGCAGTTGGCGACGTCGCCCGCGCGGTCGATCGCCAATATCTCCGCCTCGTCCAGCTTTTCGATGATGTAGCGCAGGCAAAGCACCACGACCTGGTGGGTGAAGATCATCACGCGGCGGCCGGCATAGTGCAGCGAGATGGTGTCCATCACCGACCGCAGGCGCAGGATGACGTCGCACCAGCTCTCTCCGCCGGGCGGGCGATGGTAGAATTTGCCGAGCATGCGCCGAAATTCGGCCTGCGCCGGTTCGAGGCTGTGGATCCCCGCCGTGGTGAGGCCGTCCAATATGCCGAACTCCTTCTCCCGCAGGCGTTCGTCGAAACAGATCGGCTCGTCGGAACTAGCGCCGCCAGCCTCGCGAAAGATTTGCGCGGTCTGGAACGCGCGCAGATAGGGGGAGGACAGGAGGATCTCCGGCCGATGATCTTCCGCAGCGCTGGCGAACCAATGGCCCAGCGCCATCGCTTGCTCACGGCCGAGGTCGCTCAAGGGAACGTCGGCATCGCGCACCGACAGCGCGATCCGTTCCGCCTGCGCTTCCGTGGCGGCGTCGCGCGCGACATTGCCCGCGCTCTGGCCATGGCGGACGATGATAAGCTGGCTCGGCCAATGGAGGGACGGCACCGATATCACGCCTTTCATGCCAGTGGGTTCCGGCAGGAAGAACGGCCCCGATCGGGCTTTGATCCCTGTGACGGGGAAGAAGGCTACCAGCACAAGCGCGTCCGTCCGTGGAGGTAGCTCGCGAGAACCGAATTTTGTCAAATGGGACGATCGGGAAAATCATGTCGGCGACTCGCCAAGTCGATGCGACACGATCCCGTTGGAAGGCCGCCATCCATGCCGAAAGCTAATAGACCATTCAAAATAGGCGATTAGACATATCCGCCAGCCGTTCCTATTTTCCAACAAAAAATAGGAGGGTACGGCGAAATACCGATTGAATTCAGTTTCGAAAAGCCTTGATCGATCATCTTGATCCTGGCCGTTACGAGCATTTCCAAATAGCCTTTGAGCAACGTCTGCCGTTGCTGTGTGGCAGCTCATGCCATGTCTCTGCCTATCGCGCGATATGACTGCCGCGATTCGATATCACGCCATTTTTTTTGACGGCAATCGCGTTTCAAGAAACGCCAAGTGAAGCATAGCACCCCTCAAATAATAAAATTCGATCATCGTCGGAAACAAAATTGGGAGAGTGAAATGTATAAAAAGCTAATTATTGGTGGCATTCTGGCTGCCCTTATTTCAGGCGCCGCCTTTGCCCAAAGCCTTTTGCCTTATTTTCCGAAGGGCCCCATTGAAAGCAAATATTCCGCCACTGGCCCGTGGGGGACTGTCGGTGTCACGACGACCACTGAGCCGTGCGATCGTGAGGGCAATCTGTGCGACGTCTTCTACCCCACCGCGCTGGGTACTAATCCGATCAAGCATCTGTCACGGGGCTTCCGCCACCCCGTAATCGTCTGGGGCAACGGGTCGGCCGACACGCCGGTTCCGCAAGAGGCCTATGCGACCTTGCTGCGACATTGGGCATCCTGGGGCTTCATCGTGATCAAGACGCGCGATGGCGCGACGGGCCAGGGAGAGACGATGATCGATACCGCCAACTACATCATCGGCGCCGACAACGATCCACACAGCATCTTCCACAATATGGTCGACCCGGACAATATCGGCGCAACGGGTCACTCACAGGGCGGCGGCTCGACAATGGTGCTGTTCGCGCAGCAGAATGAGTTGTTCAAGACATTCGTGGGCATCCACCCGGCCGCCCAGGCCTTTGCAGACGGCTGCAAATGTTCGACCAGCCTGGAAAGCCTGGGCACGCCCACGCGCGGTTCGATCTTCTACATCGGCGGCGCGCTCGATCCGATCGGCAATGCCGATATGGTGTCGGGCTATTATCTCGCGACCAACAACGCTGTTAATAAGGTGGGCGGCGTCATCACCGGGACCAGCCATCTCGATGTCCAGGGCGATCCCGATTGTGGCTCACCGACGCTGTGCTTCACCGGCGTAAAACCCTATCTCGGCTACACCACGGCATGGTTCATGTGGAAGCTTCAGGGCGCGGCGGATGGGCCCGCAGCCTTCAACAAATTTGGCGAATTTACCCGGCC
>DATEJA010000253.1:0-8126 GCA_035278405.1 Sphingobium sp.
CGCGCCGCTGCGCTGCCCGCCAGCGCCGCCCGCGCCACCCAGCGCCTCGGCCAGCACGCCGATGTCGCCCGCGTCGAGCAGGGTCGAAGCGCCCGCCAGTCCCAAGGTCGCCGACCCGCCAAAGGCATCGCCGCCCCGGCCGCCCGTGCCGTCCAGCCCCACGCCGCCGACACCGCCCAGGCCGGACGCGGACACGCGCAGCGCGCCGCTGACGCTGGTCGTCCCGAAAGCCAGATTGAGCGCCGCCACGCCGCCCGTGCCCACGCCACCCGCGCCGGCATTGATGCCGATGCCGCCCGCGCTGCCGATGCCGTCGGCACTGACCGTCAGATTGGTGAAGCTGGGATCGACATCGACCAGCATGTCGGCGCTGCCGCCGCGCCCGGCGCCACCCGCGCCGCCATCGCTATTGCCGATGCCATAGGAGTAGATCGGGTTGTTGTTGACATCATAGCCGGAAATATAGCGGTTGCTGCCCGCCTGCCCGCCGCTGCCGTCGGCCTTCACCATCAGGTCGCCGATCGCATGGCCTTCGCTCAGATAAGCGACCCGCGCCGTCCCGCCGACGCCCGTGCCGCCCGCGCCGCTCGGCCCGTCGCTCGCATTGTCGCCGCCCGCGCCGCCGACGCCCTCCGCCGACACCAGCAGCGACGGCGCCGTCAGCGCGCCGCTCGCCAGCACCAGCCCGGCCGTACCGCCGGTGCCGCCACCGCCCGCGCCCGCCAGGTAGAAGCCCGGTCCGTCCGAACCCGTGCCGCCCCCGGCACCACCCGTGCCCAGCGCCCGGATGGTGAGGCTGCTGCTCGCGGTCACCTGCGCCGTGCCGCCCACGTCCATCAGCAGCCGCGCCGTCCCGCCGGTGCCCGCGCCGCCATTGACGCCATCGGCCTGGAAGGTCGAAAGCCCCTCGCCGCCCGTGCCGCTCGCGTCGATGCTGATCGCGTCGGCCAGCAAGGTGCCGCCGCGCGCTTCCAGCAGCGCGGTGCCGCCCTGGCCCTGCCCGCTGATCGACGCGACCGCGCCCGCCGGATAGTCACTCGACTGCGCCTGCCCGCCTGTCCCCTGCGCGCCGAGCGAGAGCGAGCCCAAGGTCGCGCTGCCGCCCGTGATCAGGAAATGCGCCGTGCCGCCCTGCCCGGTCCCCGACTGGAAGGCCGTCGTCCCGGCCCCTTCGCAGGTCGGGCAATTGAGGTCCGACGCCCCGCCCTGGCCCGCCGCGCTCGCGTCCACGCTCGCGGCGGTCAGGCTGCCGCCCGCCACCAGGAAGCTGGTCGTGCCGCCAAAGCCCGCGCCGCCGTCGCCGCCATTGAAGAAGGGGCCTTCGACATCTTCCGTCGACCTGCCCTCGGTCGAGGCGAATATCTTGGTGAAATTCATCACCGCGCTGCCCGCCGCGCCCGCCCGGCTTTCGATCGCCACGCTGCCGCCCTGGCCATCGCCGCCGCGGCCGCTCACGCCATCATAGGCGGCGCCGCCGCCAATGCCCGCCGCGCTCAGCGAAAAATCGCCATTGACGGAAAAGTCCGCGTCGGTCGCCTGGACCAGGATAGACCCACCCGTCCCCTTCGCCCCATTCTGGCCAAAGCCGCCATAGCCATTGGCCTGAACCGTGCACTCGATGCGCGCGCAGTCGCTGAGCGTAAAGGCGCCGCGCAGCCCGCCCGAAGCGGTCGCCGACAAGGTGACGCTGCCCGCGATCGCATTGCCCGCTACGCCCGGCGCCTCGCCCGAAAAGGCATTGGCGCTGGCATAAAGCCCCGCGGCGCTGAACGTGCCGCCTGCCGCCGCCAGGTCGATCGTGCCGCCCATCGCGTCGGGCGTGCCGGGCAGCAGCGCATTGCTGCTCGCGCTCGCATAATAGCCGCGCGCGGCGGCGGTCGCATAAAGCTGGTCGGTGATGACGAAGGCGCCGCCGTCATGCGCGCTGATCGCGATCCGGCCGCCGCGCAGCACCCCGCCCGACGCGCCGCCGCCAAATCCCTGCCCCTCAGCATAGAGCGAGACGGAACCCGCCACTTCCAGCCGGCCGGTGCCGCTCACGTCGATAGCGATGCCGGTCGCGCCGGGCGTCGCGCTGCCATAGGTGCCGCCATCGGTGGCATAGCCCGCTTCCATGCCGGCGTCGGCATTAAAGCTCGCCCATTGATGCGTGCCGCTGCTGATATTCACCCGAATATCGCCGCCGGTCGCATCGCCCGCCGTGCCGCTGGTCGCCGCCCCGGCGCTCGCGCTCGCGGTCGCGCTGACCGCGCCTAGGTCCAGCCCGCCCAGCGCGCCCGCCGCCGCGACGCCCGCCGTGCCGCTGATGCTGATCGACCCGCCGGTCGCATTGCCGCCGCTGATCGAGGAGGAATAATAATCGGACGTGGTCCCGCCCGACGCATCCAGCGTCGTCGTCGCGAAGCGCAGCGCCCCGCCTTCCGCGCCATTGGGCCCGGCCGCCGTCAGCGCCGACAGCGTGATCGCGCCGCCCGTGCCGTCGCCCGACCGATCGCTGCCCAGCCCGCCAATACCCAGAGCATAGGCGTTGAGCGCGCTCGCGCCGATCGCCCCGCCCGTCGCGATGACATTGATCTGCCCGCCGGTCGCATTGCCGCCGACCAGCATCGGCGCATTGACGCTGCCCGCGCCAAAGCCGCTCGCATCCAGCGTCAGCGTGCCCGCGACGCTGATCTGCCCGTTGGTCGTCGTGGCGCCGCTGCCGCCGAAGGTCAGCACGTCGATCTTGCCGCCGGTCGCGCCGCTGCCGGCGTTCAGCATCATGTCGCCATCCGCGCTGATGAGGCCAGCCGGGTCCGCGCGCAGCGTGATCGCCCGGTTCGCCGACAGGCTGACGGGGCCGCCGAAATGGGTCGCGGGCGCACCGCTCGACTGGACGATGATCTCGCCTGTCGCGCGGCCGTTGAGGGCCGGCTGCCATTCCCCCGCGCCGATCGTGACATTGGCCTGCGCGGTCGTGGTCGCATTGGCCGCGCCGATCGATCCGCTGACGATGTCCTGCCCTGCCGACAGCACGACCGCGCTGCCGTCCTGCACCACCGTCTCGGCCGCCGCATAGCCGACATTGCCCGACAGCAGCATGGTCAGCGCGTTGTTCTTGGGCACCGCGACCATATAGACATGCTGCGCGTCCGGGCTGACGCTGGTCGTCGGGCGCGCCGTCGTGCCGCTATGCACCACGCCATTGGCATCGCTCGTCCCCGCGCTGATGCTGATGTCGAACAGCCCGCCATTGATGGTGATGTCCGCGCGTTCCGCGCCGACATAGGCGGCCGCGCCATTGACGGTCACCGTGCCGCCCTGCACCACGCGCGGCGCGACCAGCGCGACATAGCTGCCGCTGTTCAGCGCGTTGATCTGCGCGCCGGGCTTGATCTCGACCGCCGCCGCGCTGCCCGCCGTCCCCCGGAAGCGGATCTCGCCATTGCTGCCGAACAGCCCGCCGCTCGTGTCGATATCGTTGCCGGTCAGCACCAGCGACCCGACGCTGAACACGCTTCCCGCCCCCGCGACGATGCCGCCGGGCGCGTAGAACCAGACATTGCCGCCGGTGCTGCCGTTGATCTGGCTCTGCACCGTGCCGTTGAGCGCGATCACGCGCGATACCGGCAGGCCGCTGCCGTCGACCGGCAGGATGCGATTGAGCACCGTGAAATCGCTGACCCCCGACACCGCGTTGGTGAACAGCGCCGTGCGGCCGCTTGGCAGGAAATCGATCTGCCCCGTTCCCGAAATGTCGGTGGGGGTCCAGTTGATCACCGTCTGCGCGTCGTTGAGCGTGATCGTGTCGGTCGTCCCGCGCGTGATCGTCGGCGCGCCCAGCACCGCCGCCGGATTACCCTGGAACGCCGTCTGCGCCCGCGCCTGCGGCAGCGCGCAGGCCACGGCCAAAGCCGTTACGCTAACGCAACGACCGAATTTTCCCAAACGCGTTTTTCTCGCCACCTCATTCATGACTTCACCGCCTCCAAGGCAGAATTTGCGTGGTCAGCGAAAACAGCAACCGCGTATCCCCCCGCTCCGTCTGGAACCCCGCCTTGCGCAGCGGCGTCGCCAGCGTCACGTCGATCCGCGCATGACTGTCCCAGGTCGCGCGGATGCCGCCGCCCGCCGAATAGAGCTTCTGCGGGTCCAGCCCGGCGAAGTTCGCGCTCTGGTGCCAGACCCAGGCCGCATCGAAAAAGGCAAAGGGCTGGACCGCGATCCTCCCCGGCCCCTTGGGCATGACGCTGCCATAGCGCAGCTCCGCCGCCACCCCGACGCCGCTGTCCCCGGTCAGCGCGCCCGGATCATAGCCCCGGCCCACCGTATAGTTGCCCGCGCTCATCTGCTCATAGGACAGCAGCACATCGGGGCTATATTGCGCCCGGGGCGCCAGCGCGAAGGTGACTTGCGGCACCGGCCGATATTCGGCCTGCGCCCCCAGCCGCAGCACGAAGGCGGACGGGTCGCCGTCGATCTGGCTCAGCAGCACCGGGCATCCCGCCAGATTGGCGCCGCACGGTCGGCTCGCCCCCAGCGCCGCCAGCCCCTGCCGCGCCTCGGCCACCGCGCTCAGCCGCCATTTGGGCTCGACCCCGGAATAGCCGGTCGTGCTGACCAGGCTGTCGGGATCGATCATCTCGCCCTCCAGCCGCAGGAACAGCACCCGCAGCCGATCGCGCGACAGCGGCGCGGCGCCGACCCGCACATTCTGGTCGATTACGTCCAGCCCGCCGCTCGCCAGCAGCGTATGCACCTGCCGCCGCACCAGCGGATAGGACAGCGCGCCGGTCGCGATCATCGTCCGCGAAGACAGGTCCAGCCCCGATATCCCCGGCCTGCTCCAGGCATAGGTGAAGTCGCCCGACAGCCGCAGGCCATCGCTGCCGATCGCCATGCTGTGCCCGGCCTGCAGCACCGTCTGCTCGCTCGGCTGGGCGGTGTTGAAGAGGCTCAGCACCGTGCTGTCGCCCATGCCGGTCAGGTCGTTGAAGCGCACGCGCACCAGCCCGCCGAAGCGCCCCACCGCTCGGCTCCCCAGATTCTGGACATTGGCGTCGATCTCGACCCGGCGGCGCGTCACCTGCACCTCGCCGATCACCTCGCCCGGCGCCGTGCCCGCCGGCCGCAGCGCCAGCCGCACGTCATAGCCCGGCAGGTCGCGCGCCAGCAGCAGGTGCCGCTCGGCCGCATGCACGTTGAAGATCGGCTGGCCCTTCAGCGCCTCCATATGCGCCGCGATCAGCCTTTCGCTCGCGCCCGCATCGCCCCGGACCTCGATCGCGACGAGCCGCGCCATCAATATGTCGAAATGGACCGTGCCGCCCTTCTCGATCCGCTGCGGCGGCACCTGCACGGCGGCCAGATAGCCCATCTGGCGCAGCGCGGTCGCCGCCCGGTCGCGCACTTCGCACAGGCTCGCGATCGGCACCTCATGGCCCGCCATGTCGCTCCAGCTGTCGCGCAGCGCCTGCGGATCGACCTCGCGCAAGCCGTCGAAACGCACGTCGGCGAAGTTCACCGTCACCTGCGCAAAGCGTGGGTCGGCGAGCGGACAGGGCGCGCGCTCGACCCCGCCTTCCACCGTCAGCCGGCTCCCCTGGGGCGCCGCGCCCTCCTGCCGTTCGGCGGGGGAGAGTTCCTCGCGCGTCGGCGCGCGCGGCGGCGCGACCTGTGCCACCGCGCTTACGGGCACGACCGCCGTCAGCGCCAGCGCCAGACGCCATCGCGCCGACCGCCGAACCCCGGATGCTGCTGCCCCCTGCACGCCCATCAACTGCCCCCATCATGTCGGGCGGCGCGGCCTTCGTGGCTCGTCATCCCGCCCTTGCTCATTCGCTCTATCAGCCCCCTCCGTCGCGGCAAGCGACGGCGGCACGGCTATCCTTCAATTCCTGGCTTCACCCGCCGCATCGACCAGCAGGTCAAGCTGCGCGCCGCACCCCTGCGCGATCAGCGCGGACGCCAGCGTCTCCAGCCCGGCGGTCGGCTGACCGACCTGCGCCAGGCGGATGTCGGTCGCCTTCGTGCCCAGATCGATCCGGTAGGCCGCGCCATCGGCGAGCGGCAGCGTCGTCGGCCAGGCCGCGATCGCCTCGCCCGCCGCGAAGCTGACGCTCGCATGCGTCTTCCCGCCGCTGATCTTCGCCGTCGCCGGCTTGGCCGCGTCGGCCCGCCACAGCCGCACCGCGGCCGGATCGGCAAAGCAGACGGCGCCGGGCCGATCGACATCGACCAGCCAGAGATTGGGCCGGCGCGGGGCTGCTGCCGGACCCTCGCTCACATTGCCGCGCACCGCCCCGGTCCGCGCGCGCCGCACCCGCTTGGTGTCGAGCAGCGCGGCCAGCGTGACATTGCTCGCCGGCGCGGCGCCCGCCGCTACCGTCACGCCAAACCGCCCCGGCCCGCGCAAGGTGCGCGTGCCCCTGGCGTCGAGCAGCGTCACCACATCGCCCGCCTTCAGCACCAGCGACCCGCCATCGGCGAGCTTGCTGCCGGGCCGATAGGTCGCGGCCGACGGCCCCGACGCCCGCACCACCAGGGTTTCGGCCGCCGCCGGCGCGGCCAGAGCCAGGCCCGTCCCCAGCGCCGCCATCGCCCACGCAGCGCGCGTCCCCTTAGCCCAGACCATAGGTTCCTCCTTCCCCAATATATTCATAACGATATACCAGATTCGCGATCGCCGCATCCTCCGGATGACGCTGCGCCAGCGCCTGCAGGTCCGCCAGCGCGGCGGGCCGGCCTTCCTCCTCGCCGGCAAAGACATCAAGGATCCGGCCCAGCGCCTCACGCTCTTCCGCCGGAAAATCGGGCGCGGGCTCGAACAGGTCGACCGGCGTCGACCGCCCGCGCAGCCTCACCCGCCCCATCGGCCGCCACCAGTCGAGGCCCGACTGCTCCTTCGCTTCCCGGCTCACCAGCACCGTCGTTTCCAGCGGCTTGTTCGCCGACTCCAGCCGCGACGCGGTGTTCATGCTGTCGCCGAGCGCGGTATATTGGATGCGCCCTTCGCCGCCGAAATTGCCGACGATCGCGTCGCCATGATGCAGCCCCACGCGCGTCCGCCCGATCGGCGGCACTCCGGCGGGCAGGTCGCGGCGAAACGCTTCCCCCGCCTGCCACATCGCATAGGCGGCGAGCGCGGCGTTGCGCCCATCGTCCGGACGCGCGATCGGCGCGCCCCAGAAAGCGACGACGGCATCGCCGACAAATTTGTCGATCGTCCCACCATGCGCCAGCACCACGTCGCTCAACCTGTCGAGATAGCGGTTGAGCAGCTGCGCCACCATTTCCGGCGCGATGGCGTGGCTCAATTTGGTGAAGCCTTCGAGGTCCGTGAACAGCGTGAAGATCGCCCGCTTCTCGCCATGCAGCGCCAGCTTTTCGGGCTCGGCCAATATCTGCGTCGCAATGTCGCGCGGCAGATATTTGCCCAGCGCCGCCTGGGCAAAGCGCCGTTGCTGCGACGTGACCGCGCGCGCCGCCGCGCCGACGGCGGCAAAGGCGATGACCCAGCCCAGCCCCCAGCCGGCGGCGGGCAGCCCCTTCGTGTCCCATCCCCGCGCCTGCAGCCACAGCGGCAGGCCCGCGATCGCGACCGCCTGTACCGCCAGCGCGGGCGCGAGCCAGAACCAGCGCAGTTCGGCCAGGCTGGTGAGCGCCGCCGCCAGCACCACCAGCCCCGCCGCCAGCCACAGCAGAGCGCCCGGCACCGCAACCAGCCGCGCGCCATCCAGCAGCTGCGCCAGCATGGTCGCATGGACTTCGAGGCCGATCATCGTCGATTTCGCCTGCCGCCCCGACAGCGGCGTCTCGAACTGGTCGATGTCGACGATGTCGCCGCCGATCAGCACATGCCGCCCCCTGACCATCGGCGCGAGCGAAGCGGCCATCGTAGGATCGGCCAGCAGGTCGATCTGCAGGCTGGGGATCACCGGCTCCTCCGACCCGTCGGCCTGGGGCAGCGGCCGGCGGAAACGGATCGCCCCGCGATAATCCTCTAACGCCGGCGACGGCTGCATCGCGAGCGACAGCAGCGGCGGCATGCCCGGCGTGGGATCAGGCCAGCTGCGCGCGACATTGTCGGCGTCGGTTTCCAGCCGGATGCTCGCCGGCCGCACCTTCGCCGTCCGCGCCCGCGCCAG
>DATEJA010000254.1:0-4240 GCA_035278405.1 Sphingobium sp.
GCCGACGGTGCAGCCGACCTTCTCCTGGGTGCGGCTTGCCCAGCGCATCCCGGTGCGGGTCAAGCTCGACAAGGTGCCCGCCGGCATGCGCCTGATCGCCGGACGCACGGCGACCGTGACGGTGGAGCCGGCGCCAAGGAACCGCGCGGGGAACTGCCGCCATGCGTGAGCAGATACGGGACCGAAACTCTCCTCCGTTCGCCCTGAGCCTGTCGAAGGGCCTTTCTTTCTTCCGAAGCGATGGGATGGGGCTTCGACAGGCTCAGCCCGAAGGGAAGCGTGGAAAGCTGGGAGCGAAAGGCGTTGCATGCCTGGGCGCCCTCATGCTCGCCGCCTGCACCACCGCCGGCCCCAACTACCGCCCGCCCGAACATTCCGCCGCCACCACGCCCGGCGCGCAGGGCACCTTCCATTCCGCCCAAGGCCCCGGCTTCAGCCAGGCCGAGCTGCCCGACCATTGGTGGCGGCTCTATGACGACCCGAAGCTCGATACGCTGATCGAGCAGGCACTGGCCGCCAACACCGACCTGCGGGTGGCGCAGGCCAATATCGCCGCCGCCCAGGCCGTGCTGACCGAGGCCGAGGCAGGGCGCACCGTCAGCACCAATGTCAGCGGCGGCGTATCGCTCGAGCGACCATCGGGCACGGGCCTCAGCCTGCCGGGCACCGTCAATTATGACCTCGGGCTCGGTGCCTCCTATCCGCTCGACCTCAACGGCCGGATCAGGCGCGCGATCGAAGCGAGCGGGGCGCAGCTGGAGGCGGTGGTCGCAGCACGCGACTATGTGCGGGTCGGCGTCGCGGCAGCGACCGCGCGCGCCTATGCGCAGGTCTGCGCCGCCAATTATTCGCTCGCCGTCAACCGCCGCGTCGTCGCCTTGCAAGGGCAGACGCTCGACGCAACGCGGCGGCTGTTCCGGGGCGGCCGGGGCACCGCCTTCGATGTCAGCCGCGCCCAGGCGGCGGTGGACGCCAGCGCGGCGGCGCTGCCCGCGTTCGAGGCGCAGCGGCAGACCGGCCTCTATCTGCTGGCGACGCTGACCGGCCGCGCACCGGCCGATTATCCGCGCGAGGCGGAAGGCTGCGCGACGCTGCCCGGCCTCAGCCGCGCGCTGCCGGTGGGCGACGGCGCGGCGCTGATCCGGCGGCGGCCCGACATCCGCCAGGCCGAACGCACCATCGCCGCCGACACCGCGCGCCTCGGCGTGGCGATGGCAGACCTTTATCCCCAGGTCAGCATCGGCGGCTCGATCGGCCTCGCCGGCCCGCTCAAGGATCTGGGGTCCGGCGCATCGCTGGGCTTCAGCCTGGGACCGCTGCTCAGTTGGACCTTCCCCAACCGCCCCGTGGTGAAGGCGCGCATCGCTGGCGCGGACGCGCGGGTGCAGGGGGATCTGGCGGCGTTCGACGGCACCGTGCTCGATGCCCTGCGCCAGACGGAAACCGCGCTCGAAACCTATCGCCGCGACGCGCAGCGGTCGGCGGCACTGGAACGCGCGCGGCAGAGCGCTGCCGTGTCGGCCGGCCAGGCGGGCAAGCTGTTCCGCTTCGGCCGGGGCGATTTCCTGTCATTGCTCGACGCCCAGCGGAGCCTCGCCAGCGCCGAAGCCTCGGCGGCGGCGGCGCGGGTGCAACTGGTGCAGGACCAGATCGCCATCTTCCTCGCGCTGGGCGGCGGCTGGACCTAGAGCGATCGCGCCTCCCTCCTTCCCCGGCGAAGGCCGGGGCCCCGTCCCAACCTCGCGACCGGACCCCCGGCCCGATTGCCGATCGCGTCATGCGCCGCTCTCATCCGTCATGCGAGCGAAGGCTGTCATCTCAGGCGAGGAGGCGCGCCATCGCCTGATCCCCGCTTTCGCCGGGTTGACGGTTGAAAATGGGATTGCGGGCCGTGCGCTGAAAAGCACATTCCCCAAGAAAAAGCCCGCCGATCCCTGGGACCGGCGGGCTCCTGAAGCATGGTGCGACCCAAAAGGCTTCAGTATTGAACGGTGACCGTCACCGCGCGGCGGTTCTGCGCCCAGGCGGCTTCGTCCGAGCCGAGCGCGGCCGGGCGTTCCTTGCCATAGCTGACGGTATTGATGCGGCTGGGGTCGATGCCCAGCGAGGCGAGGTAGTTTTTCGCCGCATTGGCGCGCCGCTCGCCCAGCGCGATATTATAGTCGCGGGTGCCGCGCTCGTCGGCATGGCCTTCGATCGTGACGCGGACAGCGGGGTTCTGCTGCAGCCAGGCGGCCTGGCTCTGCAGCGTCTGCTGGTCCTGCGCGTCGACATCATATTGGTCGGTGTCGAAGAAGATGCGGTCGGACGAAACGGAGGCGACGAAATCCGCCTGGCTGCCCTTGGCCGGGCCGGCCGGCGTGGTGGTGGCGCCGGTGCCGCTCTGCGCGCTGGTGTCGGCGGGCGGCGGCGGCAGTTCCTTGGGCGCCTTCTTGCCGCAGGCGGCGAGCGCCAGCACGGAGGCGGCGATCAGAAGGGGGCGGTTGAGTTTCATGGGGGTCTCCTTGGAAAGGGGATGAAGGTCGTTACGCCTTCGGGATGATCTGGTTCCACCTCACGGCAGCAGCGGGCCCCAGGCGGGGTCGGATCCGCTCAAGGGCGTCGGGATGCGGCGTTCATTGACCCCGGTCAGGTCGACCTGCCAGACCTGGCTGGTGCCATCGCGGCCCGCCGTAGTGCGGAAGAATTGCAGCACCCGGCCATTGGGCGACCAGCTCGGCTGCTCGTCCTGCCAGCCATTGGTCAGGATGCGCTCATTGTCGCCGCTGGGCGTCATCACCGCGATCTTGAAGTCGCCCGAAATCTTGGTGAAGGCGATCAGGTCGCCGCGCGGGCTCCATTCGGGCGTCGCATAGCGCCCCCCGCCATGGCTGATCCGCCGCTGCGCCGATCCATCCGCGTTCATCACATAGATTTGCTGGCTGCCCGACCGATCGCTTTCGAACACGATCTTCGTGCCGTCAGGCGAATAGCTGCCACCTACGTCGATGCCCGGCGCATTGGTCAGGCGCACCGGCGTGCCGCCGCCGGCGGGCACGCGATAGATGTCGGTATTGCCCGCCACCGCCATGGAAAAGAGGATGCTGCGGCCGTCGGGCGACCAGCGCGGGGCGAAGGTCGGATTGTTGCTTTCGGTCACCAGCCGCTGCCGCCCGGTGCCGATGTCATAGACATAGATGCGCACCCGGCTGCCCAGATAGCTCACATAGACGATCGACTTGTAGTCGGGCGAGAAGCGCGGCGTCAGCGCGATCGACTGGCCGTTGGTGATGAACCGATGGTTCGCGCCATCGCTATCCATGATGGCGAGGCGTTTGGTCCGGTTCCCCTTGGGGCCGCTTTCGGCGATATAGGCGATGCGGCTGTCGAAGAAGGGGCTCTCGCCCGACAGGCGCGCATAGATGGCGTCGGCGCATTTGTGCGCGGCGCGGCGCCAGTCGCGCGGGGCGACGACATAGCCTTGCCGCGTCAGTTCCTGCTTCAATGCCACGTCATAGAGATAGCAGCCCACGGTAATGTCGGCCTCGCCGCCCGCCGTGCGCACGAAGCCCTGCACCAGGGCCTGATAGGCCCCCCATTTGTCATAGGCGGGGCTGGTCACCTCGGAAAAGCCGATGGCCGGGATGCCGGCGGGCCCGGAGGGTTCGAACAGGCCCGATCCCTTGAGATCGGTGGCGATCACCTCGGCGATCTTGCGGCCGAGTTCGCTCGACGAACCGGCCGGCGTCGCCACTTCCGCCTGCGCGGGCAGGGCGGGGACGACGATCTTGAGGTTGGACGCGGACTCGTCGGTAACGTCGACGCTCAGCTGCGCCTGGGCCACTGGCACGAAGGCGAGCAGCGCGAGAGCGCCCAGGGCGGCCGTCCTCAAGGATGCGATCATTGCGAGAGCCTCTTGTCGAAGGAAATGCGAAGGGACTTCCACCCATCATAAAGATCGGCGGGCAGCTTGAAAGGCGCGGCGAGCTTGATCGCCCGAATGGCGAGTTCCTGGTGCAGCTTGACCTGCGCCCGGTTGCTGTCGGTGATGCCGGTGGTGTTGAAGATCGTCGGGCTGCCGATGATCGCGCCGTTCTGCGACAGCTGCACGTCGACGAAGGTGCGCAGCTGTTCGACATCGGCGCCGGTGGGCGACTTCCAATAGGGCTTCACCTGCCGCCGGATTTCCGCGTCGAGCGCGGCCTTCTGCGCCGGGCCGATGGCGGCGGCGGGCGGCGGCGCGGGCTTGCGCGGCGCGTCG
>DATEJA010000255.1:0-10387 GCA_035278405.1 Sphingobium sp.
GCAGGCTGGACCTGCCGGACCGCGCCGATGCCCTGTCCCGCGCCCCACACGTCCCGCCACGCCTTCTTGTCGCCGGCGGCGACGCTGGAGAAATCCATGTCGGCCGCGTCGGGTAGCTGATCGGGATCGAGCCCGGCAGCCATGATACTGGGGCGCAGATAATTGCCGTGGACGCCGGTGAAATAGTCGGAATAGACGATGTCACCGGCAGCGCTGTCGACGATCATCTGCTTGTAGGCCGGGTCCGCATTGGCTTCCTGCGTCGCGATGAAGGGCGAGCCCATATAGGCAAGGTCCGCGCCCATCATTCGGGAGGCGGCGATGGCGCGGCCGGTGGCGATCGCGCCAGACAAGGCGAGCGGCCCGTCGAACCAGGCGCGGATCTCCTCCAACAGGGCAAAGGGGGACAGGGTGCCGGCATGACCGCCTGCCCCGGCCGCGACGGCGATCAGGCCGTCGGCGCCCTTTTCGATCGCCTTCCTGGCGAACTGATTGTTGATGACGTCGTGCAGGACGATGCCGCCATAGCTGTGGACGGCGTCGTTCACCTCCGGCCGGGCGCCGAGCGAGGTGATGACGATGGGGACGCGATAGCGGACGCAGAGCGCCAGATCCTCTTCGAGCCGGGCATTGGTCTTGTGGACGATGAGGTTGACGGCGAAGGGCGCGTCCTGCTCCGTCAGTTCGCGGGCCAGCCGTTGCAGCCATTGTTCGAGCATGCCGGAGGGGCGGGCGTTGAGCGAGGGGAAGGCGCCGACGATGCCGGCGCGGCATTGGGCGATCACCAGTTCGGGCTGCGAGACGATGAACATCGGCGATCCGATGAGCGGCAGAGACAGGCGGTTTTCCAGCAATGCCGGCAAAGTCATGAAGGAATCCCCGAATTGGCAGCGTTTTTGGGGTAGCAGCGACGGCGTCGAAGTCAATATTGCACTATCGCGCAGATTTAATCCACGATACGCAGCAGCTTGCGCTCGACGGGCGCGAGGATGCCCTGCAGTTCCTGGCCGCGCTTGAGGATATGCCCCGCCTCGCCGATCAGCGTCCACATGCCTTGGCGATGCCGCAGCGCCGGGCGCTTTTCGATGCGAAATTCGGGGCGCTCGGCGGCGCGGCGGAAGGCGGAGAAGATGGCGGCGTCGCGGCCAAGGTCGATGGCATAGTCGCGCCAATGGCCGGCCGAGACCATGCGGCCGTAGAGATCCATGATCTTTTGCAGTTCGAGGCGATCAAAGCCGGTCTGTCCGTCCCTGGTTCCCTGCTGGAACGGAAACGGCGTGACATTGGTCATCAGGCGCGACCACGCTCCCTGAAGAGGGGAATATCGTCCTCGTCCGTAGCAGCAGCGGCAGCGCGGTTCCGATCCCGTTCTTCCATCAGTTCGGCGACGCGCTTCTGCAACTGCTCGATCTCGCACTGGAGCAGTTCCAGCTTCTGCTTTTCGGGATCATAGCAGTCGGAACAGGGCGTCCCATAGGGCAGGAATTCGCGCTGATATGCGGTCACGTCGACCAGCATCTGCTTGGCGGGGATACCGACCATGGTCGCGCTTTCGGGCACATCCTTGGTCACCACCGCATTGGCGCCGACACGCGCGCGCGCGCCGACGCGGATCGGCCCCAGCACCTGCGCGCCCGAGCCGACGATCACGCCGTCGCAGAGCGTGGGATGCCGCTTGCCCGCGATGCCGTTGGCCGGATCGGTCCCGCCCAGCGTCACATTCTGATAGAGGGTGACGTCGTCGCCGATCTCCGCCGTCTCCCCGATCACGGTGAAGCCATGATCGATGAAGAAGCGCTTGCCGATGCGGGCGCCGGGATGAATGTCGTTGCCGGTCAGGAAGCGGGACAGATGGTTGACCGCGCGCGCCAGGAAATAGAGCCGCGCGCCATAGAGCCGGTGCGCCACGCGATGGAAAGCGAGCGACCAGACGCCAGGATAGAGAAGGATTTCAGCACGCGAACGCGGGGCTGGGTCACGCGATTTGACCGAATCCAGATAAGCAATAAGATTGCGCAGCATGAAGCGCCCCTGAAAGCCGAACGGCAATCAACATAGGCGCAAAGGGATGAGTTTTCCAGATGCGTGGCTATTTCGCCTTCATCCGGGAAAATAGAATGTTTCTTGGCGGACCATGATATACCCACCAATGCGGTAGACAATCAGTCCAGGGGGCCCGTGAATGTCCGACATCCTTATCGCCCAGATAGGCGATCTTCTGCCCTTCATCCTCATCGGCTTCGGGGCGCAGATGATCGATGGAGCGTTGGGCATGGCCTATGGCGTTATTTCCAGCACGCTGCTGCTGGCGCTGGGCGTTCCGCCCAGCCGCGCGTCGGCGAGCGTCCATGCGGCCGAAACCTTCACAACGGCCGTGTCGGCAATCAGCCATATCGCGCATCGCAACGTTGACTGGCGGCTGTTCGCGCGGCTCATCATCCCGGGCGTGATCGGCGGCATAGCGGGCGCCTACATCCTGTCCAACATCGACGGATCGATCATCAAGCCGTTCGTCCAAATCTACCTGACCGGAATTGGTCTGTACCTGATCTGGCGCGGCTTCCATTTCCCGCCCCATGCCCGCGACCCCAAATGGGTGGCGCCACTGGGCCTGGTCGGCGGTTTCATGGACGCGACCGGCGGCGGCGGCTGGGGCCCGATCGTGACGTCCAACCTGCTGATCCAGGGATCGAGCCCGCGCCATACGATCGGCACGGTCAACACGGTCGAGTTCGTGCTGACCCTGGCGATCAGCCTGACCTTCATCCTGCACCTGGGCTGGCAAGCCTTCACCACCTATACGGTCGGCCTGCTGATCGGAGGTGTCGTGGCCGCCCCCTTCGGCGCGATGCTGGCGCGCCATGTGGCGCCGCGCGTGCTGTTCATGGCGGTGGGCACCATCCTGACGCTGACATCGCTGTTCGGCGTTGCCAAATGGCTTGGATATATCGGCTGACCCTCTTATATCGCCTTCCGTAATCGAGGAAGGCGATCAATGTCGAGCTACATGCCCACGCTCAAGCAGCTGCAATATCTGGTTGCGCTGAAGGAACATGGGCATTTCGGCAAGGCGGCCGACAGCTGCTATGTGACGCAGTCCACCCTGTCGGCCGGCATCCGCGAACTGGAATCGCTAATCGGCGTGACGCTGGTCGAGCGGACCCGGCGGGTGGTGCGCTTCACCGCCCTGGGCGACCGCATCGTGGAAAAGGCGCATCGCGTGCTGCGCGAGGCGGAGGAGCTGGCCGCCATCGCCGAAGCGTCGGGCAAGCCACTGACCGGCGAGTTGCGGATGAGCGTCATCCCGACCATCGCGCCTTTCCTGCTGCCCCGGCTGCTGCCCCGGCTGCGCGCCGACCGGCCGGAATTGAAGCTCTACCTGCGCGAGGAAACGAGCCAGGCGGCGATCGAATCGCTGCGCCACGGCAATGTCGATTGCGTGCTGCTCGCCCTGCCCTTCCCCACTGGCGAGCTGGACAGCGAGTTGCTGTTCCAGGACCGGCTCTATGTCGCCTTCCCGCATGACGATCCGCGCGATCCGCCCGAATGGATCGCTCCCGAAATGATCGACGAGACCAAGCTGCTCCTGCTGGAAGACGGGCATTGCCTGAAGGACCATGCCCTGGCCGCCTGCAACCGGCCTGAGATCCGGGCGAGCGCGATGATGATGGGGACGTCGCTGCATACGTTGGTGCAGATGGTCGACAATGGACTGGGCTTGACCATCATGCCGGAAATGGCGATTGCCGGGGGGATATTGGACCATACCCGGATCACCGCGCGGCCGTTGCGGTCCGATCGGTCGCATCGGGATATCGCGCTGGTGTGGCGCAAGAACAGCCCGCGGGAGAAGGAATTCCGGCTGCTCGCGGAGATATTGCGCGACGCGGCGGAATTGCCGGGGGTGGATGTGGCGGCTTAGACTAGGGAGCAATTCCAGCTGGCCGAAGCCATGTTCCCCGGTGAAGGGCGGCGTCCAGTGGTGAGGGAGGGGCTGGGCCCCAGCCTTCGCCGGGGAACGGAGTTGCTGTGGGGGCCGCAATACCCTGCTTCGTGGTGGAGGTGAGTGGCTGCCCTATCCCCGCAGCCAGTCCTGGGCCTTGGCCTCGTCCTCGGCGCGGGAGGCGACCCAGTTCGTGCGGCCGTCGGCGAAATATTCCTTTTTCCAGAAAGGCGCATGCGACTTCAGCCAGTCGATGAGGAAGGCGCAGGCTTCCAGCGCGGCGGTGCGGTGGCGGGCGGCGGTGCCGACGAAGACGATTCGTTCGCCCGGCTCCATCCGTCCGAAGCGGTGGATGACCCGCACGTCCAGCAAGGGCCAGCGCGCCATGGCGTCATCGACGATCCGTTCGACCTGCGCCTGCGTCATCGCCGCATAATGGTGGAGTTCCAGGGCGACGAGGTCGCCTTCGGCGCGGACGATGCCGGTGAAGCTGGCGATGCCGCCGCCGCCGCTCGCCTCCAGCGCGGCCAGTTCGGCGGCGACGTCGAACGGTTCCGCCTGAATCGAGACGCGGCTCATCCGCCCGTCACCGGCGGGAAGAGCGCCAGCTCCCTCGCCTCGCCGAGCGGGTTGTCGAGTGCCACGAAATGCTGGTCGAGCGCGGCGCGCAGCCGCGAGGGATCGCCCAGCGCCTCGGCGTAGCCCCCGCCCCGCGCGGCGAGCGTGGCGATCAGCCCTTCGACCGTTTCGGCGGGATCGGGTCGGTCGATGCGTTCGTCGTCACGGCCGATCATCTCCCGCACCCAGGCGAAATAGAGGATGGTGAGGCTGGCCATCGTCAATCCATATGCTTGATGCCGACGCGCAGATAGTCCCAGCCGGTGATCAGCGTCAGGATCGCGGCGGCCCAGAGGGTGGCGATGCCGACCAGCTGGACAAAGGCGACGTCCGGCACCGCGCCGGCCAGGATCAGCGCCCCGAGCGCGATCAGCTGGCAGGTGGTTTTCCATTTGGCGAGGCGGGAGACGGGCACCGACACCTGCAGCCCGGCGAGGAATTCGCGCAGGCCCGATACGGCGATCTCACGCAGCAGGATGATCATCGCGGCGACGATGTGGATGCCGGATATGTCGCGCGTGGCCGCCAGCATCAGGATGACCGCGCCGACCATGATCTTGTCGGCGATGGGATCCAGGAAGATGCCGAGCTTCGACACGGTGCCCTGCGCACGGGCGAGATAGCCGTCGAAATAATCGGTGACGCCCATCAGGCAATAAAGCGCGAAGGCCAGGGCGTAGCCGGTCGTCCAGCGCGCACCGATCTCCGCCGGCCAGAGCAGGGCGACCAGCAGCGGGACCGTCAGGATGCGCGAAAGCGTCAGCAAATTGGGCAGCGTCAGCATGGCGGCGGACTGCCACAGTCCGCTTCGCCGCACAAGCCGACGCAATACGGGGGAGCCACAAGGGCGTGCGTCAAGGTTGGACAGAGGGGCTGTCAGCGGCTAGACCCCCGCTCGCTCGTCCACAGCGGAAGATCTTCTCGCCTATGCAAGCCTCTCTCAGGCTCCTCAACAAGCGACGTTTCCTGCCGCTTTTCGTCACGCAACTGCTCGGCGCCTTCAACGACAATCTGTTCAAGAACGCGATGGTGCTGTTCGTCGTCTACAGCGTCTATAATGACGAGCGGTCGGAAACCTGGTTCAGCGCGCTGGCGACGGGCGTGTTCATCCTGCCCTTCTTCCTGCTGTCGGCCCTGTCGGGGCAGTTGGCCGACCAGCGCGACAAGGCGACCATCATCCGCATCGTCAAGGGAGCGGAAATCGCCATCATGCTGGTGGGCGCGACCGGCCTGGCGCTGATCTGGAGCGGCATCGCCATCCACAGCGTCGCCATCCCGCTGCTGCTGGCGGCGCTGTGCGCGATGGGCATCCATTCGACCTTCTTCGGCCCTATCAAATATGCGATCCTGCCGCAGCATCTGCATGACGAGGAAGTGCTGGGCGGCACCGGCCTGGTCGAGGCCGGCACCTATATCGCCATCCTGGCCGGCACCATCCTGGCCGGGGTCATCCCGGTGCAGCTGGCGGCTGGCGGCATCATCCTGACCGCCCTGCTGGGCTATGTCGCCGGGCGCGAAGTGCCGCCGGCGCCTTCCCTGCTGGAGCGGCAGCCGATCGATTTCCACATCATCCGATCCTCGATCACGCTGGTGCGGGGGACGATGCACATTCGCCGCCTTTATCTCGCGATCATGGCGATCAGCTTCTTCTGGGCGGTGGGATCGGTGCTGTTCATCCAGTTCCCGCCGCTGGTGAAGAATGTGCTGACCGCCGACAAGCCGGTGGCGAGCCTTTTCCTCGCCATCTTCTCGATAGGCATCGCCATCGGATCAGTCGCGATCAACCGGCTGCTGAAGGGTCATGTGTCGGCCAAATATGCCCCCGCCGCCGTGATCGGCATGGGGCTGTGCATCGTCGCCTTCCATATCGTGTGCGACCTCTGGACCCCGGCGCCGGCGGGCGAGATGCTGTCGCTGGGCGGATTCCTGGCGCATCCGCTGGCGATCGCGCTGTCGGCCTGCCTGCTGGGGGTGGCGACCTTTGGCGGCATGTTCGTGGTGCCGCTTTACGCGTTCCTCACCACCACGGTCGAGAAATGCGAAGCGGCGCGGACGGTGGCGGCGAACAATATCGTCAATTCAGGGGCGATGGTGCTGGGATCGGTAGCGGCGCTCGGCCTGAGCGTGCTGGGGCTATCGGTGGTGAACCAGCTGCTGCTGGTCGCCGCGCTCTGCCTGCCCTGCGCGGGACTGGCGTGGAAGCTGCACAAGGCCTGCGACTGAGGGGTTCGCCCCCTTTAGTAGATGAAGCTGTAGAAGGCCGTGAAGAAGGCGCAGAAGCTCAGGAGGAACAATTTCCAGTCATTGTCGTCCGATGCGGGATCGGCGGCGCGCTCCTTCACCTGCAGCACATGGCGCGGCAGCCACTGGCGGAAGGGGTGGCGGGCGGATTCGGTCGTCAGGACAAGAGGACGTGTTCGCATGGTGACCAGTTAACGCTTTCTTTACCTTTTGGGCCATCCCCATTCGTGGTTAATCCGAGACTGTCCCACGGCGGGACGCGCTTGACTGTATCAGGATAATAATACAGCGTGACTGAACCGATGAGAGATCCGCTGCCCGTTTCCCCGCCCGACCCCGCCGGGCCACGCGAATTCGGCGCGGGTCCGCCCAGCGCCTTCGCCCCGCCCACGCCCTGGCGCCGGCGGCTGCACATCGCCGGGTGGGTCATCGCGGCGCTGCTGGCGCTGCTGATGGTGATGATCGCCTGGCTGGCGGTGACGGCGCCGCTATCGCGATCCCTAAAGCCGATCGCGCCGCCCAGCATCAGCCTGATGTCGGCAGACGGGCACCTGATTGCGCGGCGCGGGGCGATCATCGACAAGCCGGTCGCGATCAAGGACCTGCCGGCCCATGTGCCGCAGGCCTTCATGGCGATCGAAGATCGGCGCTTCTACAGCCATTGGGGTGTCGACCCCCAGGGGATCGCGCGCGCGGCCTGGCATAATCTCTGGTCGAGCGGATCGTCGCAGGGCGGCAGCACGATCACGCAGCAGCTGGCCAAGGGCGTGTTCCTGTCGAGCGACCGCACCTTCGGCCGCAAGGCGCGCGAGGCGATGATCGCCTTCTGGCTGGAGGCGTGGCTGACCAAGGACCAGATTTTCGAACGCTATCTGTCGAACGTCTATTTCGGCGACAATGTCTATGGCCTGCGCGCGGCGTCGCTGCATTATTTCGGCCGCCAGCCGGAGCGGCTGACCATTCCGCAGGCGGCGATGCTGGCGGGACTGCTGAAGGCGCCCTCGCGCCTCGCCCCCACCACCAACCTCAAGGGCGCGCGTGAGCGGGCGGCGCTGGTTACGCAGGCGATGGTGGAGGCGGGCTATATCAGCAAGGCGCAGCGCAACGCCCTGCCCCCCGCGCGGCTCAATGTGCGGGAGACGCCCGATCCAACCACCGGCACCTATTTCGCCGACTGGGTGCTGCCCGAGGCGCGCGACCGGGCGGGCGCCGTCTATGGCGCGCAGACGGTGCCGACGACGCTCGACTGGCGCATCCAGCGCCTCGCCGAAGCGGCGATCCGCCGCGCGCCGCTGGGCAAGGCGGAAGCCGCGCTGGTGGCGATGAAGCCCGACGGCAGCGTGGTCGCGATGGTGGGCGGCAAGAATTACCGGGAGAGCAGCTTCAACCGCGCGGTGCAGGCGAAGCGGCAGCCGGGATCGACCTTTAAGCTGTTTGTCTACCTCGCGGCCTTCCGCGCCGGCATGACGCCGGAGGATTTCGTCGAGGACAGGCCGATCACCAGCGGCAGCTACCGCCCGGCCAATCATGGCGGCAAATATCGCGGGCGGATCACGCTGCGGCAGGCGTTCGCGGCGTCCAGCAATGTCGCGGCGGTGCGGCTGACGCAGAAGGTGGGCGTCGACAATGTCATCAAGGTGGCGCGCGACCTGGGCGTCACCGCGCCGCTGACCGAGGATCTGAGCCTGGCGCTCGGCACGTCGGAGATTCCGCTGGTGGAATTGACCGAGGCTTATGCCGCGGTGGCGGCGGGCGCCTATCCGGTAATCGCCCATGGCCTGCCGCCCGAGGAGCAGAGCTGGTTTGCCCGGCTGATGAGCCGCCAGCGCCATTTCAGCCAGGACCAGCTGGACATGATGCGCGACCTGCTGTCGTCCGCCGCCAATCGCGGCACCGGCAGCGCGGCAGCGCTGCGCACCAGCACCTTCGGCAAGACCGGCACGACGCAGGACAGCCGCGACGCCATCTTCGTGGGCTATGCGGGCGGGCTGGTGACGGCGGTCTGGATCGGCAATGACGACAACACCCCCCTGCCCGGCGGCGCGGCGGGCGGCGGCGTGCCCGCGCGCATCTGGCGCAACTTCATGTCCGGCGCGATCAACGAGCCGGCGGAAGTGCCGCAGGAGGAACAGGATAGCGACCTGGTCAACGCGATCGCCAATGTGGCGGTCGACGCGGGGCTCGGGAATATGAGCGTGGGGATCGACCGGGAGGGCGTGTCGCTGAATGTCGGGCCGAACCAGTTGCGGCTGCCGATCGACGAAGCGCCCGATGGCCCGCCGCCGCCCCCACCACCTGCGGGCACGCCGCCGCCGCGCGTCGTGCCGACGCAGCCTGGGGAAGAGGATGTGGGGCCCTAGGGTTGCTTTCATGGCGGTTGAAGCGCTGTTCCCGACGAAGACGGTCCGGTGGCGATGTGCGAACTGGGCCCCGGCCTTCGCCGGGAACAGATCCTGTAGCAGGCGCGATTCGAAGTTCGCCGCTTTCATATCGTCATCCCGCGCGAGCCCGTTATGACGGGCAATGTGGCGCAGTTGGTTTCACATATAAGGACGGCAGATGACATTCACGGCGAAGATCTTGTTGCTCGGATCGGGCGAACTGGGGCGTGAATTCACCATTTCGGCCAAACGGCTGGGATGCCAGGTGATCGCCTGCGACAGCTATGCCGGAGCGCCGGCGATGCAGGTCGCGGATGGATGCGAGATCTTCTCGATGCTGGACGCCGACCTGCTGCGCGCCGCGATCGACAAGCATCGGCCCGATTATATCGTGCCGGAGGTCGAGGCGATCCGCACCGAGGTGTTGGCCGAGGTGGAAGCGAAGGGCATGACCGTCGTGCCATCCGCCCGCGCCACCATCATGACGATGAACCGCGACCGCATCCGCGAGGTGGCGGCAGTGGAACTGGGTCTGCGCACATCGCGCTATCGCTATGCCGAAAGCCTGGAGGAGGTGCGCGCGGGAGCGGCGCATACGGGCCTGCCCTGCGTCATCAAGCCGGTCATGTCCTCGTCCGGCAAGGGGCAGAGCACGGTCCGCAGCGAGGATGAGCTGGAGCGTGCCTGGAGCTATGCGGTCGCCAATATGCGCGGCGACCGCAGCCGGGTGATCGTCGAGGAGTTCATCGATTTCGACTATGAGATCACGCTGCTGACCGTGCGCAGCCGGGAGGGGGTAAGCTTCTGCCCGCCGATCGGCCACCGGCAGGAGCGCGGCGACTATCAGGAAAGCTGGCAGCCCGCGCCGATGTCACAGGGCGCGCTCAAGGCGGCACAGGACATGGCGTTAGCGGTGGTCGACAATCTGGGCGGCCATGGCATTTTCGGCGTGGAATTCTTCGTCAAGGGCGAGGATGTGATCTTCTCCGAACTGTCGCCCCGGCCGCATGATACGGGAATGGTGACGCTGATCTCGCAGAATTTGAGCGAGTTCGATCTGCATGCGCGGGCGATTCTCGGCCTGCCGGTGCCCGAGGTGCGGCAGGAGGGGCCGGCCGCTTCGGCGGTGCTGCTGGCGGATCGGGATGCGTCGGATTTCCGGGTCGAGGGGCTCGGCGATGCGCTCGCCACGCCGGGGGGCGAG
>DATEJA010000256.1:0-8954 GCA_035278405.1 Sphingobium sp.
CTCGATTCGCAGAACAACCGCACGACCGTGCGGCTGTCCAACCTCGCCTATGGCGTGCCGGTGGCCGATTCCGCCTTCCGCTGGAACGATCCGCGTCCAAAGGGGCGTGCGGCAGGGGGGTGAAGCGGGCGAGGCGTGAGACGGACGGATAAACTGACTTTTCCGTTCATCTGGGGCTCATATCCACGGCCCTAAAAGGAACTCCACGGCGCGGGACGAACACCGGGATTTCCCCCCTGTTACCCGGAACCCGCCCGCGTCGCAAAGCGCTTCAAGGGCGCGATCGAGACCCCCGTTCCATGCCCCCGGAGCGGGGGTCTTTCTTTGGATGTGTCGTGATTTGGTCCCTGGCGGGCTGCAAAGAGCGGCTGCCTGCGCTTCCGGTACTCACGACCTTGAAGGTCGCTGCGCGCCGGTCCTCGAAATCCCCTATTTTCGCCTCACCCGGAACCAAATCACGGCACATCCAGTCGGTTTGCTACTCTTGCGCCGTTCCTCATGCGCCCTTAGGGGATCAGCATGGCGCAGACAGTCAGCATCGCTTCCTGGAACATCAACAGCGTTCGCGCCCGTATCGACATCGTCGAACGCTTCCTGACGGAAGAAGCGCCGGACATATTGTGCCTTCAGGAAACCAAGGTGGTGAACGACATTTTTCCCACCGACATGTTCAGGCGCTTGGGCTATGTTCATCAGGTGCTGAACGGCCAGCGCATGCATCATGGCGTTGCGATCATGAGCAAGGTGCCCATCCATGAGGACGACCGGCTCGACTGGCAGGCCAATGGCGAAGCGCGCCATGTCGGCGTGCGGCTCGACAACGGCGTGCGCATCGAAAATGTCTATGTGCCCGCCGGCGGCGACATCCCCGATCGCGCCGTCAATCCCAAGTTCGGGCAGAAGCTGGATTTCCTGGAGCGAATGATCGAATGGTCGTCCAACCTGGAGGACAAGCCGACGATCCTCACCGGCGATTTCAACATTGCGCCGATGGAATGTGACGTGTGGAGTCACAAGCAACTGCTGAACGTCGTCAGCCACACGCCGGTCGAGTGCGAGATATTGGCGCGGCTCCAAGATTCCAACGACTGGGTGGACATCGGCCGCCATTTCCATCCTGCCCCCGCCCGCCTCTATACCTGGTGGAGCTACCGCGCGAAGGACTGGGCGGAATCGGATCGCGGGCGGCGGCTCGACCATATGTGGATGACCCGCGACGTGGCCGACAAGGCGGTCGCGCATCGCGTGGTCGAACCCGCGCGCAGCTGGACCAAGCCGTCCGACCATATCCCCATCATCACGGAATTCGCCTTCTGATGGGCGGCCGTGCCGCAGCCCGCGCCATCGACGCGCTACGCCGGGGCTGGGCGGTGACGATCAGCGGCCCGGATGGCGCGATCCGCGTCATGGCGGTGGAGGGCGCAGACGCGATCACGCTCGTCAGCTTCGATCCGGCGGGGGAGGCGGACATCCTGGTCGCTGCAGCGCGGGGCGAGACGCTGAAGCTTGCCAACCAGCTTGCGGCCGCCGATCCCGACATGCCCGTGCTGATCGCGCGCGCGCCCTGGATCGACGGCGATGTCGCCATGGCGATCGCCGATCCGGTGCTCGACCTTGCCTCGCCGCTCAAGGGACCTTTCATGGCCAAGCCGCTCGCCGCGCCGCTCGCGGCCAAGGCGGCCCTGCGGCTGGCGCGGCTGGCGGGGATTCTTCCGGCCTATTTCGTGACGAGCGAGGGAGAGAGCGAGGCGGAGGTCAGCGCCGACGATGTCGACGCCTATGATGACGCCGCCCACCTCGCCATCGCCACCCGCGCGCGGTTGCCGGTGGCGGCCAGCGAAACCGGCGAGATCGTCGCCTTCCGCAGCCCCGACGAGCCGCGCGAGCATGTCGCGCTGGTGATCGGCAAGCGCGACGCGTCGCCCCCGGTGGTGCGCTTGCACAGCGAATGTCTGACCGGCGACGTGCTGGGCAGCCTCAAATGCGATTGCGGGCCGCAACTGCACCAGGCGCTTCACCAGATCGCGGATTCCACCTGGGGCGTGCTGCTCTATCTGCGGCAGGAGGGGCGCGGGATCGGCCTCATCAACAAGCTGCGTGCCTATGCGCTACAGGATCAGGGCTTCGACACGGTCGACGCCAATGTGCGCCTCGGCTTTGCGATCGACGCGCGCGATTTTTCGGTCGCCGCGCGGATGCTCGACCTGCTGGGCATTGGCGAGGTGCGGCTGCTCACCAATAATCCCAACAAGGTGGCAGGGCTGGAAGCGGCGGGGATCAAGGTGGCCGAGCGGCTGCCGATCATTCTGCCGTCCAACCCGCACAACGAACAATATCTGGCGACCAAGCGCGACCGCACGGGCCACCAGCTATGAGCGTCATCCGCGTCGACACGGGCGCGGGGCGGCTGACCTTCGGCACCATCGCCATGGCCTGCGCCATCGGGCGCGGCGGCCCTTGCGCCGCAGCGGACAAGCGCGAGGGTGATGGCTGCACGCCGCTCGGGACCTGGCCGATCCGGGGCATGCTGCTGCGGCCGGGGAAAGCGAGTGCGGCCGGCATCCAGCTCCCCTGGCGCTGGCTGCGGGAGGGCGATGGCTGGTCCGACGATCCCGCCGACCCGGCCTACAACCGCCCGGTCCATCTGCCGCGCGGCTTCTCGGCGGAAAACCTGCTACGCGACGATGATGCCTATGACGTGATCGTCGTGTTGGGCCATAATGATGCGCCGCCGATGCCGGGGCGGGGGAGCGCGATTTTCTTCCATCTGTCTGAGGGGCGGCCGACCGCCGGCTGCATCGCGGTGGAGCGGGAGGATATGCTAAAGCTGCTGCCTTTGCTTGCGCCCGGCGACGTGATGGAAATCCTCTGATCCTGATGCGCCTTGCTCCTGACTTCGCAGGAGCAGGGCAGCCTCAAGCCTTCTCCAGCGCCTCAACCTCTTCGCCGCCCGCCGCTTCCAGCAAACGCCGCTCCAGCGTCTGCAGCCGCGCCTTGCTCTCGATCTTCCCGCCGAGCAGGTCGGTGACATAGAAAGTGTCGACCGCCCGTTCGCCATAGGTAGCGACATGGGCGCTGTGGACCGTCACCTTCGACTGGAACAGCGCGTTGGCCAGGCTGAACAGCAGGGCAGGGCGATCGCGCGCATTGACTTCGATCACGGTGAAGCGATTGGACGCCTTGTTGTCGATCAGCACATTGGGCTCGATGCGGAAGGCTTCGGCGCGGGTGCGGGGCAGGGGACGCGCTTCCAGCTTGGTAATCATGCGATGCCGGTTGGCGAGCGAGTCCTCGATCGCGTTGCGGATGCGGGTGAGCTGTTCGGGACTATGGAACGCGCCCCCCAGCGGGTCTTGGACCAGGAAATTGTCGATCGCCACGCCGTCGCGCGTCGTGTGGATGCGCGCGTCGATGATGTTGCCGCCGGCCAGGTGAATGGCGCCGGCGATGCGGTAGAAGAGCCCCGGATGGTCGGCGGCATAGACGGTGACCAGCGTCGCGCCGCGCTGGGGATAATATTGCGCCGCGATCGACAGCGGGGAATCGCCCGAGGCCAGGATATGCTGGGCATTGTGGATGAGGATATCCTCGGGCTCGGCGATCCAGTAGGATTCGGGCAGCCGCTTGCTGAAGCGCTGGAAGGCCGCGACCGACATGCCCAGCGCCTGGCGCAGCGCCTCCTGCTTGGCCGTCACCCGCTCGCTGCGGCCCTTCTGCTTGTGGCCGAGGCGCAGCACCTCTTCGGCCGCCTCATAGAGGTCGCCCAGCAACTGGCGCTTCCAGCTGTTCCAGACGCCGGGCCCGACGGCGCGAATGTCGACCACGGTGAGGCACAGCAGCAGGCGCAGCCGCTCCGGACTCTGCACGACGTCGACAAAGTCGAGGATCGTCTTGTAGTCGGCCAGGTCGCGCTTGAAGGCGGTTGCCGACATCAGCAGATGATGGCGCACCAGCCAGGCGACCGTTTCCGTCTCCGCCGGGGTGAGGCCCAGGCGTGGGCAGAGATGCTCCGCCACTTCCGCGCCCAGCAGGCTGTGATCGCCGCCGCGCCCCTTGGCGATGTCGTGCAGCAGCACCGCGATATAGAGCACGCGGCGAGAAATCAGCCGCCCCATGATCTCGGTGGACAGCGGATGGTCCTTCACCAGGTCGCCCCGCTCGATCCGCGCCAGCAGCCCCACCGCCCGGATCGTATGCTCGTCAACCGTATAATGATGATACATGTCGAACTGCATCTGCGCCACGACGCGGCGGAAGTCGGGGATGAAGCGGCCGAACACGGTGGATTCGTTCATCCAGCGCAGCACCGTTTCGGGGTCGCGCGTGCTGGTCAGCACGTCCATGAAGGCGGCGTTGGCGCGCGGGTCGCGACGGACCTTGGCGGTGATGAGCCCGGCATCGCGGCTCGCGGCGCGCATCGCGCTGGGGTGGATGGCGAGGCCATGGCGATCGGCGACGGCGAAGATTTCCAGCATCCGCACCGGATCCGCCTGGAAGAAATCGTCGCTGGGCAGGGCCAGCCGGCCACGGTCGAGTACGAAGCCGTCCAGCTTCTTGGGTCGGCGGAAGATGGAGGGGATATAACGCCGCCCCTTGGGACCCATCTGGTCGTCGAGATGGGCAAGAAACACCGCCGTCAGGTCGCCCACCGTCTTCGCGTTCAGGAAATAATAGCGCATGAAGCGCTCCACCCCCGACCGGCCCTGCCGCGCGGTGAAGTGCATGCGCGTCGCCGTTTCCAGCTGCAGGTCGAAGGTCAGCCGGTCTTCCGCGCGGCCGGTGATCATGTGCAGGTGGCATCGCACCGCCCAGAGGAAATCCTCCGCCTTCTGGAACTGGCGCAGCTCGCTTTCGGTGAGCAGCCCGACATTGACCAGCTCGGCGACCGACTTCACCCGGTTCACATATTTGCCGATCCAGAACAGCGTGTGCAGGTCGCGCAGGCCGCCCTTGCCCTCCTTCACATTGGGTTCGACGACATAGCGGCTGTCGCCCATGCGCTTGTGCCGCTCGTCGCGCTCCTCCAGCTTCTCCGTGACGAAGGCCCGGGCATTGCCCTGCATCACCTCCGCATCGAACCGCTTGCCCGTTTCCTCATAGAGCGCGCGGTCGCCCCAGACATAGCGCGCTTCCAGCAGGGCGGTGCGCACCGTCAGGTCGGCCTTGGCCATGCGCATCGTTTCGTCGACCGAACGACTGCTGTGCCCGACCTTCAGGCCCAGGTCCCAGAGCGAATAGAGCATCGATTCGATGACCTGCTCGGTCCAGCCGGTCGGCTTCCAGGGCGTGATGAAGGCGATGTCGACGTCGCTGTGCGGCGCCATCTCGCCCCGCCCATAACCGCCCACCGCGATCAGGGTGATCCGCTCGCCGGTGCTGCGGTTGCTCGCCGGATAAAGATGGTGCGTGGTCGCATCGTAGAGCAGGCGCAGCAACTGGTCGATCAGGAAGGCGAAGGCGGTCACCGCCTCGCGCCCGCGCGTCGGCCGGGCGTCCAGCCGCCGGGCGACTTCCTCCCGGCCCTCATCCAGCGCCGTCTTCAATTCCCGGACGATCAGACCGCGCAGCTTCATGGGATCGCCCCGATGCTCCTGCGCCAGCGCGTTGATGCTGTCGGAAATCGCGCGGCGATCGATGATCGCGCGACGCGAGCCGAGGCTGGGGAACTGCATGACCATGGTTCCTACCCTAGTCGTCGCGGCTGGCGGCGGCCAGTTGTTTCAGCCGGTAGAGTTGCTCCAGCGCCTCGCGCGGGGACAGCGCGTCGGCATCGATGGAATCGAGCGCGGCGCGCAGCGGATCGACCTCCTTCTCCTCTTCCTGCGCGGCAACGGCGGCGAAGAGGGGGAGGTCGTCGAGCCCGGCGGCGATGCCTCCGGTCCGCGCCTTGCCTGCCTCCAGCCGGGCGAGCACATCCTTGGCGCGCTTCAGCACGGTGGGGGGCAGGCCCGCCAGGCGCGCCACCGCCAAGCCATAGCTGCGATCGGCGGGGCCCTCCGCCAGTTCGTGCAGCAGCACCAGATCGCCCTTCCACTCGCGCGCGCGAACATGGTGGAGCGAGAGCGACGGCAGCGTTTCGGCGAGCCGCGTCAGCTCATGATAATGGGTCGCAAACAGGCAGCGGCAGCGATTGACCTCATGCACCGCCTCCACCACCGCCCAGGCGAGCGCCAGCCCGTCATAGGTCGATGTGCCGCGCCCGACCTCGTCCAGGATGACGAAGCTGCGCTCGGTCGCTTGGGCGAGGATGGCGGCGGTCTCCACCATCTCCACCATGAAGGTCGACCGGCCGCGCGCCAGATTGTCCGACGCGCCGACCCGGCTGAACAGGCGATCGACCAAAGTCAGCGTGGCCGACTGCGCGGGCACATAGGCGCCGGCCTGGGCGAGGATTACGATCAGCGCATTTTGCCGCAGGAAGGTCGATTTGCCGCCCATATTGGGGCCGGTGACCAGCCAGAGCCGGTCGCATGCGCCGAGGCGGCAATCATTAGCGACGAAGGGCTGGCCCTCGCGCCGCAGCGCATCCTCGACCACCGGATGCCGCCCGCCGATAATCTCCAGGCAGGGCCCTTCGCCATCCTGCGGAAGGAAATGCGGCCGCTGCCAGCCGCCCTCGGCCGCCCGCTCGGCAAGGCCCGCCGCGACATCCAGCCGGGCGAGCGCGTCGGCCGCCAGCGCGATCTCCGCCTTGCGGCCGAGGGTGGCTTCGATCAGGTCCTCCAGATGCGCGGCCTCGGCGACCAGCGCATGGGCTCCCGCCTGCGCCACGCGCCCCGCCTGTTCGTGCAGGTCGATCGAGTTGAAGCGCACCACCCCGGCCAGCGTCTGACGGTGGGTGAAGCCGCTGTCGGGCTGCATCAGCGGGTCGGCGGCGCGCGCCGGCACCTCGACATGATAGCCGAGCACGCCGTTGTGCCGGATCTTCAGCGAGGCGATGCCGGTCTGCTCGCGATATTTCGCCTCCAGCGCGGCGATTGCGCGGCGTCCATCGCCCGCCATGGCGCGCAGTTCGTCGAGCGCGGGATCATAGCCGTCAGCGATATAGCCGCCGCTTGCCGTCTCGGTCGGGGGGCTCGGCACCAGCGCGCGGGCCAGGCTGTCGACCAGCGCGCCGTGTCCGTCGAGCGCGGGGAGCAGCTGGCGCAGCAACGCCGGCTGATCGCCCATCCGCCCTAGCCGTTCGCGCAGCATCCGCGCTTCGTTGAGGCCATCGCGCAGCTGCCCCAGGTCGCGCGGGCTGCCCCGGCCGATCGCGATGCGCCCCAGTGCCCGGCCGATGTCGGGCAGCGCGCGCAGGGCCGCGCGTAGCTGGTCGCGCAGACCAGCGTCGTCGTGGAACAGCTGGACCAGCCCCAGCCGCGCCTCGATCAGACCCTGATCCATCAGCGGCGCTGACAGGTCCTGCGCCAGAAGCCGTGCGCCCGCGCCAGTGACGGTGCGGTCGACCGCGCCCAGCAGGCTGCCCACCCGCGCGCCGGCCATGGTCGCGGTCACCTCCAGGCTTTCGCGCGTCGCCGCGTCGATTGCCACATGCGCGCCGCTCGTCTTGCGCACCGGCGGGGCGAGATGGGGCAGGGTGCCCTTGCCCGCATGGTCGAGATAGCCGACCAGCCCGCCCATGGCCGCCAGTTCGGCGCGACTGAACTGGCCGAAGCCGTCGAGCGTCGACACGCCGAACAGCCGTTTCAGCGCCGCTTCCGCCCGGTTGCTGGAAAAGGCGGCGCGATCGAACGGGTGGGCGTCGGCCAGATCGAGGTCGAAGCCTTCGGGCAGCACGATCTCGCTCGGTCGCAGCCGCGCCAGTTCCGCGCCCAGGTCTGCAAGCCGCACCGTCAACGTCTCGAAGCGGCCGGTGGAAATGTCCGCCGCCGCCAGCCCGATCTCGCCCGCGCCATCGCCACCCAGCTGGGCCAGCGCCACCAGCATATTGTCGCGCCGCGCGTCGAGCAGCGTTTCCTCGGTCAGCGTGCCCGCCGTCACATAACGGACGATGGCGCGCGCCACGAGCGCCTTGGACCCACGCGCCTTCGCCTGGGCGGGCGTTTCGGTCTGCTCGGCAATGGCGACGCGATGCCCGGCCTTGATCAGGCGGGCAAGATAGCTTTCGGCGCTGTGCACGGGCACGCCGCACATCGGGATTGGCGCGCCGCCATGTTCGCCCCGGCTGGTGAGCGCGATATCCAGCGTCGCCGCCGCCGCCTTGGCATCGTCGAAGAACAGCTCGAAAAAATCCCCCATGCGGTAGAAGAGCAGGCAGCCCTGCGCCTCGGCCTTCAGCGCCAGATATTGCGCCATCATCGGCGTGGGCTGCGAAGCGGCGTTGTCCTTGGGGCTGTGCATGGCGCTTCAGGCGATAGCGGCAAGCAGCGACGCAGGAAAGAGCGCGAAAAAAGGCGGCTCGCCTCCTTGCCCGGAAGGCGCGCTTGCCGCTAGGGCTTTCACAACTGCGAAAAAGGGGTGGGTGTGCCATGACCGACAAGTCGAACGTGGAATTTTCCGAACGCGAGGCGCTGTTCTTCCATTCGACCGGCCGGCCCGGCAAGATCGAGATCATCGCGTCCAAGCCGATGGCGACCCAGCGCGACCTCAGCCTCGCCTATTCGCCCGGCGTCGCGGTGCCGGTGCGCGCCATCGCAGAGGATCCCGCCACCGCCTATGACTATACCGCCAAGGGCAATCTGGTCGCCGTCATCTCCAACGGCACGGCGATCCTGGGTCTCGGCAATCTCGGCGCGCTGGCGTCCAAGCCGGTGATGGAAGGCAAGGCCGTCCTCTTCAAGCGCTTCGCCGACGTCGACAGCATCGACATTGAACTCAAGACCGAGGATGTCGACAAGTTCATCGACGCGGTCGAGCTGATGGAGCCGAGCTTCGGCGGCATCAACCTTGAGGATATCAAGGCGCCCGAATGTTTCATCATCGAACAGACGCTGAAAGAGCGGATGAACATT
>DATEJA010000257.1:0-15887 GCA_035278405.1 Sphingobium sp.
ATCCTGCCCGACAATCTGCGCTGGACCGCCGATGGCGCCCTCATCACCACCGGCATGCGCTACGACCCGGACGTCAACGCCCGCTGTTTCCAGGGCAAGCCTTGCCAGCCCCAGTTCGACATCTATGAAATCGCGGCGAAAACACTGGCGGTAAAAAGCCTGTCGGGCCGGTTCGCCCCCCGACCCATGCCGCTCACCACCACCGCGCTGCGGGTGCGCGACGAACTGTGGGTCAGTTCGATCAGCGGCACGTCCATCGCCGTCTTCCCCCTCAAGCCGAAGTGACGGACGCGCCGCCCCACCTCAGCCGAAATGGAGTTTCAGGCCCGGCTCGTCCCACCGGACTTTGACGAGCCGCCCCGTCCGCAACAGCGTGACATAAGCGTCGCGCATATCCTCGCCGCCAAAGGCGATGTTGGTCACGGTCCGGTCGGGCAAGGGCAGGAAGCTCTTGTCCCCGCCCGGATGGAAGGTCGTGATGCCGCCGTCGATGATGGTGGCGACGCACACCGCGCCCGCCTCCGTGACGGCCAGACTGTCGAACACTGATTCCCCGGCGGCCGACCCCATATATTCCGGCACCACCACCCCGGTATCGGCGTCCTTGCGCAGCTGTCCCGGCCCCTCGACAGCGAAGCGGAACAACCTCCCCGACCAGCTCGCCGTCACATAGAGCGTCTTGCCGTCGGGCGACAGGCCCACGCCATTATAGCCAAGGCCACCAAAATAGCCCTCGCGGATCTCGCTGCCGTCCGGCCGACACCAATAAAGCCCGCTCTTTTCGATCACCCGCTGGCGCGCCGTGCCGAAATCGGTGAACCAGATGCCGCCCGTCTCGTCGAACACCAGGTCGTTGGGCGCGCTGATCGGCCGCCCGTCGATCCTGTCGTAAAGCCGCTCGACCCGCCCGGTCCCCAGGTCCACCCGCTCGATCCGCCCGCCGCCGCCATGTTCGCCGGGCTGGTTCCCCTCCCCGCCATTGTTGCAGACATAGAGCGCGCCGTCGGGGCCGATCTGCGCGCCGTTGGGCGTGCCGCCCGTCTCCGCCACGACCTCGCGCTTGCCATCGCCCCAAAAGCGGCTGATCCGGCTGGCATGCATTTCCATGACGATGACGGACCCATCCGGCATCACGACCGGGCCTTCGGGCGCCTTCAGCCCTTCGGCGACGACTTCGAACTTCGCTTCCAAAACGCTCCTCCCTGCTGCCCGCGCGATGCGCCGTCAGAAACGCTCGACGCCGGGCAGCTTGAAGAATTCCTCGCCCATGCCCTCTTCGAACCAATCGGCCATTTCCTTGTCCAGATAGATGCGCTCGCCGCACATCTTGCCGTTGGCGAAGGGGATGACGGCGTTGGTGTAGCCGCGGAATGTCGACCCGTCCTTGCGCGTGTAGACGCAGCTGAACTCATGGGCCAGCATGTTGGGACTGGTGGTGGTGGAATAAAATTCGCGCGTATCTTCGCCGTTGCGCGGATCAACCTGCTCGATCACCACGCCATAATTGATTTCATGATAGCGGCGCAGCGCATCCTTGCCGCTGACGCGGATGCGGTTGGGGTAGAATTCCCAGACGGCGTCATCGGTAATGGACTCTGCCATGATGCCGTCGAAATCGCCTTCCATGAACTTGCGCGAATGTTCCAGGTTGAAATCAATCATCTCCTGCGCGCTCATCACTGTCTCGCTCGGAAACTGCTTCTTCCAGAGATGATCGTGAATTTCGACTTTGAAATCGGCGTCAGACATCGAACTGCTCCATGGACATTTTTATCTCGAACCCATTCTGGACGGCCCTTATCAGGGGGTGAACCTATCCAAAGGCGGGCGGCCGCTGACCATGGTCCCAACGGAAGCCGCTTTGCAAGCCGCCGCGCCTGCAAAAAGATAGGTTTTTCTTGCGGCTCCATTCTGCACGCCGTCCCATGTCGAATGGCGCGCAGGCAAGACTGTCCACAAAGACCGCGACTGCCGCCGATGGGGAGAGGAACGATGGTGGTGGATGCAGGCGTCGAGATCAAGGTCCGTGCTGTCACGGACGCGGAGATCGACTTCTTCTTCGAACATGGCTGGGTGAAGCTGCCCGCCCTGATCGATCCCGAAAGCGCCGCCATCTTGCTCGAACGAACGCAGCGGACCTTCGGGCAGGATGGCCGCAAGGGGCTGGAACAGGAAGCGACGGCAACGGAATCTTGGCAGACCTGGTTCCGCAACGACCCGGGCTGCGGCCGCGACGACTATTTCGCCGCGCTCAGGACGTCGCGGGAGCTTGGCCGCAACGCCGCGCGCCTGCTCGGCCGCGACAGTGCGATCCGCATGATGATGGACGCGACCATGGCGAAACTGCCCGGCGACAGCGGCAAGGGCAATGGCACGGACTTCCATCAGGACACGCCCGGCCACATGTATCTGGAAGCGAATTTCCTCACCCCCTGGATCGCGCTCGACACGGTCGATCAGGACATGGGCGCGATGCAATTCTATTCCGGGTCGCACAAGCTGGGCAATCTGGGGCAGGTCGGCGCGCTGTGGGACGAATGGGCGGCGCACATCGACCGCTTCTGCACCCTGACCGATCCCATCGCGCTGCAACCGGGCGACGCCACGGTCCACGCCAACGGCACCATTCACGGCACCGCGGCCAACCGGGGAACACGGCCACGCTGGTCTTGGGCCGGCGTCCTGGTTCCGGGCGACGCCCGCTATACCGGCGCGCAAAGCGAATATACCGACGGCCTGGGGCTCAAACCCTACGGCCCGCTGGATCACCCTAATTTCCCCATCATCTACGACCCCAACTGACGGCGGAGGGAGCGGTTCGGATGAGCTATTATGCCGATGGAACGCTGGACGCGGACAAGGTCAGGCTCGCGCGATCGGGCTTCACCCAATGGGTCGACACCAGCGGCCTTGAGCCTGCGGACCTTGCCGCCCGCTGCACCGTCACCTTCCTTCAGGCGGCGCTCTCCCCCATGCGCGACGTCGAAATCCTGTCGGCACAGGTCAACAATTCCGGCCAGTTCGCGCCGCCCCCGTCTCACCTCGTCCCCGACTATGCGCCCGCCCCGGTCCTGATCGCCGACCTGCCGCCCTTCTGCCAGATACTCGTGGCGAAGCGCACGGCGGGCGGCCATGTGGCGCATATCCACATCTGGGTGCCGCTGGCATGGAACGACCGCTTCCTCGCCACCGGCGGCATGGGCAGCATCACCGGCCCCATCTGGTTCGAACAGCCCGCCGTCCGCACGATGACCATGCCGATCGCGCTGCGCAACGGCTTCGCCACCGCGGCCACCGACGGGGGCAACCGCGATCCGCGCTTCTTCGACTGGCCGCTCGACCCGGACAGCGGCGCGCTTGACTGGGACCTGCTGCGCAACTGGTCCTACAACGCCACGCACGACATGGCGCTGGTCACCAAGGCGGTGATCGAGGCGCTGCACGGCCGACCGCCCATCCGCTCCTATTATGCCGGCTGCTCAGGCGGCGGGCGGCAGGGCATCGCCGCCGCGCAGCGCCATGCGCAGGATTTCGACGGCATCTGGGCGTCCGATCCGGGGCTCAACTGGACGTCGCTCTGGCCCTCGGCCATGTGGCCGGCGCTGGTGATGAAGGAATATGACACGGTCCTCCCGCCCGCGAAGCTCGAAGCCTTCCGCGCCGCCGCGCTGGAAGCATGCGACGGCGGCGACGGCGTGCGCGATGGCTTCATCGGACTGGCCGAGCGGCGGGACTTCGATACCCGATCGGTTATCGGTCGCGAAACGCCTGCCGGCCCGATCACGGCCATTGATGCTGAGGTGATGGCGAAGCTGTGGGACGGCCCCCGCCGCGCCAATGGCGAACCCATGGGCTTCGGCCTGCCCATCGGCACGGAAAGCTGGGGCCCGGTCGGCATCTGGAAGACAGCGGAAATCGACGGCAGGCTGGAACCCGTCTCCTTCGAAAGCCAATCCTACTATCGCTGGCTGCTGGAGGATCCCGCCTTCGACTGGAAGACGCTCAGCCTCGACCGCTATGAACAACTGTCCGACCTTGGCGTCGAAAAGTTCCGCGACATCGCCACCAACGATCCCGACCTGTCGGCCTTTCGCGATGCCGGGGGCAAGCTGCTCATCTCCCAGGCGGTCAATGATCCGATCATTCAATATGATTCGGTCGTGGACTATTATCGGCAGGTGATCGCCGCCTGCGGGGGCGAGGAACGAACCCGCGCCTTCGCGCGCCTCTTCTGCACGGACGGCGATATCCACGGCACCATCGCCGGTCCCGGTCCGGGCCTGACCACGGCTTCGGCCATGACGGCGCTGATGGCATGGGTCGAACGGGGTGAAGCGCCCGAGGAAATCATCGCCGAGCGCGTCGACGTCACCTCCGGCCAGGTCGTCGCCACCCGGCCCGCCTATCCCTATCCGGCATTGACCCGCTACAGCGGAAGCGGCGATCCCGCGTCGGCGTCCAGCTATCTAAGGTCGCGGCACTAATCAGGCCCGAAAAGGATGAGCCGCCCAGTCTTGCAACAGGGCGGCTCGCCGAACAGCATGATGTTCTGGAGGGGGTGTTGGCGCCTCGCGGCGCAAATCATGCCGTCGGCTTGCACTTGAAGATCGCGGCGACCTCACCCAGCGCACAGGTTTCGCCGCGCTGATTCTTCACGTCATAGGTGCGGATGATGATGCCTTCGCCCGGACGCGACTTGGACGGGCGCTTTTCCTTGACGCTCATCACCAGATGGATGGTGTCGCCCGCCTTCACCGGGTTCGGGAAACGCCAGCTGATGCCCAGATTGGCGACGATCGTCCCCTCCGCAATGCCCATGCGCGCGCCGAAGCCGGCGGCCAGTGACGCGACCAGAAAGCCATGGGCGATCGGCACGCCGAAGGACGTGGTCTTGCAATATTCATGGTCGACATGGATGGGGTTCATGTCCGACGTCAGCGTCGCGAAGGCCAATATGTCATATTCAGTGACGGTTCGGCCCGGCGAAACCCACTCCTGGCCGACTTCCATCTCATCAAAATACAGGCCCATAAACTCTCCTTTGATTGCGAAAACTGTTGTTGGCGTCAGGCCGCCCGCGGCCGCCAATAGGGAAGGACGGTGCCGTCCTCTTCTTCCTGGAACAGCACGTCCAATGGCATGCCGACCTTCACGTCCGCCGGGTCACATTCCAGGATGCGCGTGTGGAAACGCACGGTCGGGTCCTCCTCCGCCGCGACCAGCCCCACCACATAGGGAATGTCGGCCGCCAGGCTGGGATGAAAGGCGCGATGCACGACCGTATAGGTGTAAAGGCTGCCACGGCCGCTCAACTGCACCCAGTCGACGCCCTGCCCGCCGCACCAATGGCACCCCGCCGCCGGGCGATGCCGCTTGCGGCCGCAGGACTGGCATTGCTGCACCATGATGACGTGCTTCTTGCACCCGTCCCAATAGGGCTGGGTCAAAATGTCGGGAACGGGGACAAAAGCCGCCATGTCTTACTTCCTCAAAACCATTGCGCTGCCCTGCGGGCCGCCAAAGCCGCTGACCAGCCCGACCTCCGCGCCCGCGACCTGCCGGGTGCCGCCTTGTCCGCGCAGCTGCGTCACCGCTTCGGCCACGACATTAAGGCCATTGAGATAGCCTTCGTTCAGCATCCCGCCGCCCGTATTTACCGGCAGTCGGCCGCCCGGCGCGGTCACGCCCGACGCCACGAACGGACCGCCCTCGCCCTTGGCGCAGAAGCCGAAATCCTCCAGCTGGTTGACGACGACGAAGCTGTAGGCGTCGTAGATCTGCGCGAAATTCATGTCGCTGGGGCAAAGCCCCGCCGACTCCCAGACGCGCGGCCCGACATAATGGGAAAACAGCTGGCTATAATCTTCCCACTTTTCGTAGTTGCGCCCCCCGCCCGGCCCCATCCCATAGGCGCCGCCGCGAATATAGACGGGCGTCTGGCGCATGTTCTTCGCCCGCTCGGCGCTGGTAACGATGATCGCGCAGCCACCGTCGATCTCGCGGCAACAGTCCAGCCGCGACAGCGGGTCCGCGATCAGCGGCGTCGCCAGATATTCTTCCATCGTCAACGGCTCGCGGTTGAACGACCGCTCATTGTCCAGCGCCCATTGCCGCTGGGCGATCGCCACCTGCCCATAATGTTCCTTGGTCGTGCCATAGGTCGCCATGTGATGGCGCGCCCACATCGAATACCAGACCGGCACGCCCAATATGCCGTAGGGCATCAGGAACTGCATCTCGCCCGCCGCCTTGCCGGCCGCGCCGGTTTCGCCCGCGCGCTGTCCCGACCGGCCGTTCATCGCGCGATAGCAGATGACGGTTTCGGCCAGCCCCGCCATCACCGCCATCGCCGCTTCCAGGATGACTGCGCAATTGCCCGGCCCGCCCTGCGCAATCTCATTATACCAGCGCAGCTCGCGGATGCCGAGCGAGCTGGCGACGACCTGTACCGGCGCGCTGTCCCCCATATGATAGGTCAGCAACCCGTCCACGTCGCTGGGCTTCAGCCCCGCATCGGCCATCGCCGCCTGGCAGGCTTGCACCGCCAGCATCTCGGTCGTGACGCCCGAATTGGACGAAAAGGGCGTGTAGCCCAAACCGACGATGGCGCATTTGTCCCTGAGCATCCTGGTCTTCCTACGAATGGGCGGCGGCCAGCGCCGGCGCCGTCTCTGCATGCTGCACCACCGCCAGCCCGTCGATCAGCACCGGCCTGCCTTCGTCCAGCATGATGGGGTTCAAATCGAGTTCCTTCAGCCCCTCGCCCTTGCTGACGCACCAGTCGCTGACGCTGGCAATGACATCAGCCAGCGCTTCCTCCGCACCCGGATTGAAGGACAGCAGCGCCTTGACCGCCGGCACCTCCTTCACCAGCTGCCGCGCATCGTCCCGCGACACGGGCAGCGGCGCGAAGCTGATCTGCTGCAACGCTTCGGTCAGGATGCCGCCCAGGCCGAATGTCAGCACCCGGCCGAAGCTCGGATCATGCGACATCCCCAGGAAAAGCTCGGGGCCGGGCGCGACCATCTTCTGGACGATGACGGACTCCACGCTCGCCGCCGGCACCCGCGCCTTGACGCGGGCGAGCATCCTGTCGAATTCGGCCGCGACCGCATCCTCGCTGTGCAGGCCAAGCGCGATGCCGCCCACCTTGGCGCGATGGGGAATATCGGGCGAAATCACCTTGATCGCGACCGGGAAGCCGACCTTGCCCGCCGCCTCCGCAGCCTCCCGCGCGGAGGACGCGACGACCTCGTCCAGCACCGCCACGCCAAAGGATTTAAGCTGCGCCTTGACCACATCCTCGGTCAGCACTTGCTGCTGCGCGTCCTTGGGCGCGGCATGGCCAGCATCACCCTTGGCTTCCGCCTTCGCGCCTTCGTCCGCCGGCACGATCAGGTTCAGCGCCTCGAAACATTGCGCGAAATTGTCGAAGTAGGGAACGCCCACATCGGTGAAATGGCGCGCGACTTCCGGCCCGCCGGAAATCCACGCCGCCACCGAATATTTGGGACAATCAGCCAGCACCTTCGCCGATGCTTCGGCCAGCGCCTGCCCGATCGCATGTTTATAGGCGCCGAACACCACCAGCTGGTCGATGCCGGGGTCCTGCGTCAGGCACTCCAGCACCTTGGCGAACTTGTCGGGCTGATAGAAAAGGCCCGACGTCACGTCGATCGGGTTGTCGAAGGATGCGAATTCGGGCAGCCACTCCTTCAACTTCTCCCGCGTGTCGGGGTGCAGCCTCGGCACAGCGAAGCCGCTTTCCTCGACCAGATCGGCGGCGATGACCGCCGTGCCGCCCGAAATCGCCAGGATCGCCGTGCGCCGCCCGGTCGGCAGCGGCCGCGTCGCCAGCAGCAGCTTGCACACCGACACCAGCTCTTCCAGCGTGCGCACCTTGACGATCCCCGTCCGGCGGAACAGCGCCGCGCAGATCGCGTCATTGCCCGCCATCGACCCCGTGTGCGAAATCGCCGCGCGCGCACCGGCAGAGGCGCGGGCGGACTTGAACACGACGATATGCTTGCCCGCTGCCTTCGCCTTGCGCCCCAGTTCCAGCAGGCGGCGGCCGTTCTTCAGCTGCTCGGCATAGGCGACGATCACCTTCGTGTTGGGATCATCGACCAGATATTCGACAAAGTCGGTCAGCCCATGCGTCGTTTCATTGCCCGAGCTGATGATATGGCTGAACCCGATGCCCTGCTTCACCGCCATGGAATAGAAGATCGGCCCCATCGCGCCGCTCTGCCCGATATAGGCGACTGGCCCGGCCAAAAACTCGTCGCCTTCGAACACGGCGGTGAAGGACAGATGCTTTTTCGCGTGGAAATTGATGCTGCCCGCGCAGTTCGCGCCCATGATCAGCAGCTCGTTCGTCGCCGCAATCTCCTTCAGCTCGGCTTCCAGCGCCTGCCCCTCGCCGCCCATTTCGGCGAAACCGGAACTGATGATCATGTAATTCTTGATGCCCAGCGCCGCGCCCCGGCGCAGCATGGCGGGCACGTCCACGGCGGGGACAGAGATGATCGCCATGTCCACCGGCGCGCCGATCGCCTCCAGCGAGGGATAGCATTTCCGGTCGAGGATCGTCTCATATTTGGGATTGATGGGGTAAAGCGCCCCCTCATACCCCAGCGACAGCAGGTTCGCGACGATCCGCCGCGCGGGGCCGGACGGACCCGATCCGATGCCCACCACCGCGATGGAGGAAGGGTTCAACAGGCGATCAAAATCATAAGCCATAAATTTCTATGACAACCTCCAGCCAGACAGCATCCTTGGGACGCCCCGTCAGAATTCCAGCACCAGCCGGCCGCGCAATCCGCCCTGCTCCAGCCGCCGATGCGCCTCGCTCGCCTCTTCCTTGGGATAGCTCGCGACGACGCGGATGGTCAGCTTGCCCTCCTCCGCCAAACGGCGCAGGTCATCCAGCTTCTCCCGCTCCTCCGAATGTAGCTTGGAGCGCACGGGGATCAGCTTGACGCCGCGATCCGCCTCGCCAGTCTGCATCCGCAGGGTGATGACCGTGCCGCCGTCGCGCACCGCCGGGGCCAGCCGTTCGTTGAACAGCGCGCCGTCGATCGCTCCATCAACGCCCTCGGGAAAATGTTCGCGCACCCGCTCGGCCAGGTCGTCGCCCCGGCGCAGCACCAGATCGGCGCCAAAGCCCTTCACGGCGGCCTCGTCCGCTTCGGACGCGTCGGCGATCACCACCAAGCCGTCCTGCTTCGCCAATTCCACCGCATAGCCGCCGAACGTCCCCGCCGCGCCGGAAATCAGCACCGTGCTGCCGGGCGCAAGACCCAGCAGGTTGATGGCGAGGCGCGCCGTCATCGCGTTCATCAGGATGGTGGACGCCTCCACATAGGTCATGCCCTTGGGCATCCGCACCACGGAATTGGCGGGCACCGCCAGCATTTCCGAATAGGCGCCATAGGACCCGTTCGGCGCGATGAAGGCCATCACGTTGTCCCCGACCTTCAGGTCCGTCTCCACCCCTTCGCCGATCGCCAGCAGCACGCCCGCCGCATCCATGCCCGGCACATAGGGCGGCGGCGCGGTGCGGCCGAACATCTTGACGTGCGTGCCGCTGCGGATCAGCGCGTCGGTCGGGTTCACGGCGGCCGCGCGGACGCGGATCAGAAGCTGCCCCGGCCCCGCTACGGGATCGGGCAGGTCCAGCATTTCAAAAGCGTCCGGACCACCGAAATCGGTCACACCCACAGCCTTCAACGGACCCACTCCCTCTCTTATGCGGGCAAGCAGCCCATATTCATATGACGCGATATTGCGTATTACATGTGATCTTCATCCGTCAAGCCGGAAGCAATGCACCGCGTCCGCCCTGCCGATCATGGAACCTGTATGGAGACTTGGCTCGCCCCGTCCTCCTATCGGAAGAAAGGCAGTTCGCGCGGGCCGGCCCGTCGATCGGCGCTCCCCGCCGCCCCTTCCGCAACGTCAACCGCTTGACATGTTGCATGCATGCTCTTTATCGAATTGGGCATTGTTGCGCATCCGTCCGCACGAAACAGCTTCTGCCGTGTGGGGGTAAGCGGGGGATATGTCGGTTGAACGCTATCTCATATGATCGGAACGCCCTATATGGGCTGGATAGCGGTCCACCTTCAGGGATGCGTCATTTCTAGGAACGTCAGTGGCAGCAACTTCGAATAATCAGCTCAGAAACCCTCCCCTGTCGGACAAGGCGCGGGATCGACTGCGCGCCGCCATCCTGGAAGGCGAACTGAAGCCGGGCGACAAGATCAACATCGAACGGGTCGCCGAAACCTTCGGGATCAGCCGCACGCCGATCCGCGAGGCGCTGAAGGCGCTGGAGACGGAGGGTCTGGTCCAGATCCAGGCCAATCGCGGCGCGATCGTCGAACCGCAGGTCTGGCAGGAAATCCACCACCGCTACCGCATGCGCAGCCTGCTGGAAGGCTATGCCGCCGAACTGTCCTGCGCGAAGAAGGATGAGAAGCTGATCGCCGCGCTGCAGGACAATTGCGCGCAGGTAAAGAAGGCGGGACAGGCGAAGACGGTGAACGCCGAAAACGCCCGCACCATCGCCGAACTCAATCGCGGCTTCCACCGCATGATCTGGGTGGGATCGGGCAGCATGACGCTGGTCCGCTTCCTGGAGGCGCTGGACCTGCCCCAATCCTTCAACGACGCCTTCTACAAGGAACAGAGCGCGCGCCAGATCGTCTGCGAACAGCATGACGCGATCGTCGACGCCTTTGTCGAAGGCGACGTCGCCAAGGCGAGCAGCCTGATGGAGCGGCATGTCCTGAACTCGGTGGACCTGCTCGCGTCCCAGGCCGACGATCATGTCAGCGATCTGTGCTGCTGAAGCATCGGCCTGACGCCTGGCCCGCGCCGGTCAGAAGCGTTCGACGCCCGGCAGGCTGAAGAACAGCGCGTCCTTTTCCAGTTCGCGCACGAAGAAGGCGCTCAGCTGCTCGTCCATCCAGACGCGCTCGCCCACCATCTTGCCATCCTGGAACGGAATGATGGCGTTGAAATAGCAGCGGCGCGGCGGCCCGTCGTCCAGCTTGAACAGGCCGCTCAATTCCGTCGCATAGCTGTTTTCGCCGAAGGTGCGGCTATGGGTCCTGCTCTGGTCGGCGGCCGTCGCCCGGCGCTCGGGATCGACCTGCGCGATCACGATATCATAATTGAGCTGATGATAACGGTGGACCGCCTCCCTGCCCGTCACCCGGATGCGGCTGGGAAAGAATTCATAGACCGGCTCATCGATCAGCGAATATTCCATGATGCCGTCGAAATCGCCCGCGAAGAAGCGCCGCGCATGTTCGATGTTGAATTCGACCATCTCCAGCGGCGTCATCCGCCGCCCGGGCCGCTGGTCCGCCAGCGGCCGGACCACCCCTTGATAATCCGGACGGATCGACTGCAAAAGCTCGTCGTCGGAAAACCACATGGCACCCCTCCTCAGACAGGGTGTGCCGGGCTGCACCCCCTTTTCTTCCGAGGGTAGGGATCACCGCCCCGCCCGCACCTGACTTTCGGCGGGCGGCGCGGGTCGCTGTCGAGCCAGGCTCAATAGCGCGCGGGCATCGGATACATCACCCGTTCGCCCATCAGGTCGGGCGTGCCGCTGTACAGCACGTCACCCAGACGATGCTTGAACCGCCATGCATTGTCTTCGATCACGCACTGATCGAGATAGCTGCACAGATAATAATTGCCCTTCTCGTTCCAGTGACTGACCTCGACCGTGTAGGCCCTCACCTTCGCCCAGTCCTCGCCATGTTCCAGGATGTGGAAGCGGGGCGGGATCTGGAACAGCCATTTGATGCCGAATTTCTTGAGGTCGACCTTGCTGCGGATCACGTCGCGTCCCAGCATCGGCGGCTGCCCGCTCGATTCCAGCACCGCGTCCTTGGAGAAGGTTTCGGCATAGCGGTCCCGGTCGTAGCTGTTGATGGCTTCGCAATATTCGAAATACAGGCCGTTAATGCCCTGCCAGATATCCGCCATAGATCATCTCTCCACAAAATTTACCGTATAGCGCGACCATTTCAGGACGACTGGAGCCGGTCCTTGGCAAAGGCTTCCTTGTCGAACATATTCTGCCGGCCAAGTCTTCCTTCGGACAGCGCGCTGATCATCTCGTCGACGATATGCGGGCCGCCCTCGATCCCCTGCACCTGCCAAAGGACAGAATCGATGATCGACGACCCGATCCTGAACACGACATAGCCGATCGCCTCGACGACCCATTTCGTGCCCCGCTCGCTCGCCAGCGCCTTGAACTGCTCGGCGGCCAGCGTTCCGCGCGCCACGGCCTGGGCCAGGTCGACCAGCTTGCGCGGCTCGGGCGCCAGCACGTCCAGCCGGTCCTCCCGGATCGCCTTGATCTCATCGGCTGTGATGCCAAGACTGCCGGCGACCGCGATATTGCCCGATTGAACCCAGCCGTTCACCAGCAGCGGCACCAGCCCCATGTCCAGCCAGGCGCGATCCATCTCGTTCATCGTGCCCCGCGCCTTGGCGGTGATGAAAAAGTCACCCGATTCCGCCCAAAGGCGCGCCAGCCGGGGACTCTGCAACAGCGCGCCGAACAGCGGCGCCACGCGAAAGTCGAACCTGTCGCGCACCATCGGCATGGCCGCGAACTTGCGCTTGTCGCGGGCCACAACCCAGTCCAGATCCTCGCGCTCGCTCTCCGTCAGCGTATCCCGATCGGGCAGCGGCAGGAACGCGGAATCGTCCCACGCCTGGCCCTCATCCTCCCAATCCAGATTGGCGAGGGTGAGCTTCATCATCTTGAACTGCGGCGAATCCTTGTCGATCATGGCTGGTCCCGTCTCTGTCGATGAAGTGCTGGGGTTCAGGTCGCTTGCCCGGCCCATTGCGCGGGTGCGGGCGTCGTCGTGCGCGCCGCATGGAGCATGGCGACAGCGATCGCCTGGGCGACGGCAAAGGCGACGAACATCATGTCATAATTGCCCCAATGGTCGTGGATCTCGCCGGCGCCGATCGCGCCCAGCGCGACGAAGGCCGACTGGATCGGGATCATCAACCCCCGCACCGTGCCATAGGACGCCAGGCCGAACACATCGGCCTGCAGCACCGGATACAGCGCCGCGAAGCCGCCGACCGACAGTCCCAGCAGGATGACGAACAGGAACAGCTGCGCCTGCCCATGGATCAGCAGGAAGGCCGCGCACAGCGGGATGCCCGCCAGCAGCAGCGCGATGATCAGCGTGAAGCGGTTCATCTTGTCCGCGAACAGCGCCAGCAGCAGCTTCGCCGCGACCGCCGCGCTCGCATAGGCCGACGCCATGAACGCGCCCTGCGTCATGGTAAGGCCAAAGTCGATCCCCAGCGGCACCACCGAAATGCCGAAGGTCGCCGATATGCCGAAGGTCAGCGCGATGCTGAACGCAATCAGCCAGAAGCGCGGCAACCTCAGGAAATGCCAGATGTCGGCCGGCGCCTCCTGCGCCTCCTCGCCCGCGTCGGCCGCCTGCGCCGCCACCGCCGCATCCGATCCCGGTTCCCGCTCATCGGCCCGGGGACGGTCGCGCACCAGGATCGCGGCCAGCAGCAGGAAGGCGACCAGCACGATCCCCGTCACGAACAGCGCCGCGCGCCATCCGAAATGCTCGATCAGCAGCACCGTGGGCACCGGCACGAACACCTTGCCCAGCGCCTGGCCCATCACCGACAGGGTCATCGCCCGCGCCCGCTGCACCTTGAACCACCGCGCCACCAGCACGGTCATCGTCAGCATCGCGGTGCCGTCCAGCCCGATCGCGACGCCGACCAGCAGCGCGATGACGTTGATCCAGATCCAGTGCGACAGCGCCAGCGTGACAAAGCCGACCCCGATCAGCACCGCCGACACCGCCATCGTCCATTTCAGCGAAAAGCGGTCGAGCGACCGGCCGATGAAGGGCGCCCATATCGCGCTGCCGACGTTGATGAGCACGAAGGCCGTGTTCATTTCGGCCCGCGTCAGCCCGAACTCCGCCGACACCGGCACGACATAGAGGGAAAAGGACGCAACCGTGGACCCGAACACCAATATATAGATGATCGCGGCCAATATGACGACGCGCCAACCATAATAGAGCCGCATCCTGTCCTCTCCCGTAACTTGTCCGCCCGATTGTCTCGGAGCCTTATAGCCAGGCCGGGCACCCGCCGATCAAGACGAACGCCCGCCCGGATGATCTTACAATTCGCCCATGATCGGGAAGTTGGGATGGTCGAACGGCTCGTTGATGTTGAGCCCCAGCCCGTCGAAGGACCGATGCGGCGCCCCGGTATAGAGCGCGTCCGACGGGAAATAGGTCATCGCCAGTCCCCAGCGGACATTGTCGGTCAGGTTGGGGCCCGCCGAATGGGGCGTCAGCGCGTCATGGATGGTCGCGTCGCCGGCATTGAGGTGCAGCGGCGGGCTGACGCCACATTCCTTCTCGATGCCGGGATAGGCGTCCACCATGTCCTGGTTCTCGACATGCGAATAGCGCCCCATCATGCCCAGCCGGTGGCCGCGATCGATGAAGCGCAGCGATCCCATTTCCGGGCTGACCGGCGCCAGCGCCAGCCACAGCATGACCATCGATTCCCGGTCGAATGGGAAATAGGGCCGGTCCTGGTGCCAGCCGGTCGAACCCGATCCGGTCGACGCCTGCCGCCCCTTGACGAACAATGTGTTGCCGATCCGCCGGGCCTTGCGCGGGCCGGTGAAGGGATTGCTCATCAGCCGGGCGGCGACATGGCCCAGGCTACGCGAATCATAGATGCGCTTGAACGGCTCGCTGACCTTGGACGGCTCATTATAGATGTGGAACTGCGCCATCTGGTGGCTGCGCAGCCCCTTGTCGTCGCTGTTGCCCACGCGGCTGATGTTGGATTTCAGCTCGCCCTCGCCCAGCATCAGGCGCTCGGCCTCGGACCGCAGCAGCTCGGCATCGGCCGCGCTGATCAGCTGCGGCAGCTTCACCCAGCCATGTTCGTAGAAGAACTCGCGCTCTTCCTCGGTGACGTCGCGCGCCACGATCGTCCGATCCTCTACCATCAAATCTGTCATGTTGGATTATTCCTCGCCTCGTCAGACCGCTGTTCTACCTGTCGGTCCGGGAAATGCCGTCGCCGCGGTTCGCCTGCGACCCATGGTCCCGCCCAGAATTCCCTCCTTCGCATCGGATTGCAAGACGCTTGGCGCCGTCGCAAACCCCTGCAATATGGAGCAGGCCCGTGACCGACGCCGCTGCGGACGCGCTCCCGACCTACAGCAAATTCATATATTACATGTAATTTCCTGTCAACAGCGCCGCGCCCGCCGGTTACGGGCCTTTCCCACCATCGCGCCGCCCGATCCCTCTCACGACTCTCGATAGGTGCGACCGACTTTCCCCCGCCCCATCCTCTCGACCGACCCGCAGCGCCCCGGCGCCGAGCCGCCAGCCACCGCCAAGGCGCCCATGCAACGGAGCCTCACAGCCCGCTTGACCCACGTCAGATTACATGTAATATCTAATATGTCGTTTCGAATCTAGGAGAGAAGCCTTGCCTGAACTCGTCACCCCCAAGAAAACCAACCTCGCTCCGGAAGGCGAACGCCCCCGGATTAAGCTGTTCCGTTTCGCGGACACTTTCCCCGTGCAATGGCATGAGAACAAGATCGGCGCGACGCACCGCCCCTGGTGGTTCTATGACGTTCGCGACGCGTCGGACTGGTTCAACATCTTCTGCATTTCCTGCCTCCAGCCGGGCCAGTCGGAAGGCTTCCACAGCCATCTTCCGGAAAATGAAGGTCCCTATGAATGTTGGTATCTCGTCTATCAGGGCAAGGGCCAGATCCGCACCGAATTCGCCGACTATAATGTCGAAAAGTTCGACGC
>DATEJA010000258.1:0-2727 GCA_035278405.1 Sphingobium sp.
CCGACCGCCGGGTTCGATCCCGCGACGAAGGAATCGACCAGCACGGCGCTGAGGGCCCCGGCCGTGAAATGCGCGTCCAGATAGGTGAGGTTGCCGCTCAGCTGAAGTCCGTCGAGCGGACGGAGGGTGGTTTCGAACTCAATGCCCCTCACCCGTGCCTTGTCGGCCGTTTCGATGCCGACCCCGCCCGACGGCACCGGCGTGCGCACCTGCAGATTGGAATAGTCGTAGGAGAAGGCGGCTGTGTTGAAGCTCAGCTTGCGGTCCAGCGCCTGAACCTTGACCCCCACTTCATAGGCGTCGATCCCCTCCGGCAGGAAGGCGGTCGAACCGCCAAAGGCGTTGAATCCGCCGCTCTTGAACCCTTGGCTATAGCTGGCATAGGCCATGAAGTCACGGCTGGGCTGGAAGGTCAGCACCACGCGCGGGGAAAAGTCCGTGAACTTTGCCCGCGTATCCACATCGGGCGGCGCGGCCAGGGTCGAGCCGGCGGGAAACGCCACCGGGCCGGGCGGGTCGAACGGCAGGATCGTGTTCACCGCGAAGGAGCGCGTGAAATGCTTGCGCTCTTCGCTGTAGCGGCCGCCCAGGGTCAGGGAGAGGCTGTCGGTGAATTTATAGGTGACGTTGCCGAAGAAGGCGAAAGCTTCGGTCGTCTGGTCGGCTTTGAACGTCGCGGCCGTTCCCGCTCCGCCCGGCCCGGCCAGGCGGTTGAAGATGGTGAAGGGGCCGAAACCCAGATGCTCCTCGAAATAGATGCCGCCCACGACCCAGTCGAAACGCCCGCTCGATCCGGCGAGCCGCGCTTCTTCCGACCACTGCCATTCGAACTGCCTGCCGCCATTATCCCCGACATTGGTGATGTCTCCGGTCACGAAGGCGGGCGTCGGCGGGTTGACGGCGGTGCCGTCGGAATCGAGCTGCCCCCGCACCCGCCAGTCGCGATAATTGGTGATGGACGTCAGCGTCGCCCAGTCGAACACCTGGTCCGCCTGCAAGGTCGCCGAACGGCCCTTGGTGCGCGTGAATGTTTCGACGTTGAGCGCGACCCGCCGATCGTCCAGCAGCTGCTTCAGGTCGGGCCGCAGCGTGTAGGGCATCAACACATTGCTGCCGGTGGGATTGGTCGTTTCGTCGCGAAGATTGCTGACATCGGAAATGGCGAGCAGCGCCGGATGGGAATTCTGATAGCTATATTCGCCGATCAGCTTCAGCGTGAGACTGTCCGTCGGTGCCGCCTGGAGCGTGCCGCGCACCAGGAAGTCGCGGCTGCCGCCAAGATGCGATCCATCATAATTGCGCGCCCAGCCATCATAGTCGGAATAGCCGACCGCAAGCCGTGCCAGCAGCCGTCCTTCGCCGTCGAGAGGACCGGAAATCGCGCCGCGGACGCGGAAATCGCGATAGCTGCCGGCGCTGCCTTCGATATAGCCGTAGAGGTCCCGTGTCGGCGCCCCGGACTTCAGCAGCACTGCGCCCGCCGAAGAATTGCGACCGTAGAGCGTGCCTTGCGGACCGCGCAGCACCTCGACGCCTTCGACATCGACCAGGTCGAGCGAGGCGTAGCGCGGACGGCTGACCACCGCGCCATCGAAATAGACCGCCACAGGCTCGTCCGCGAAGACATTGCCACCGCCGTTCGCCCCGCCGACACCCCGCAGACTGAGCGGCGCCGCGCCATAATTGGAGTTGGCCGCAACGGAGAAGCTGGGCACAGCGGCGCTCAGATCCTCCAGCGAGCGGACATGGGCGTCCTTCAGGGCTTCACCGCTGACCGCCGAGACGGCGATCGGCACATCCTGCAACCTTTGCGTTCGAAACTGGGCGGTTACGATGATGTCGCCCGCTTCCGGTGCTTTCGCCGACGGATCGGCAGGAGCGGCGGACGCCGTTTCGGCCGGAGTCCCGACCTGCGCCTGCGCCGCGCCGGCGCACAGAAGGGCTGCCCCGGCCACGGACGTGGCCAGGCGAATCTTTCCAAGCATCTCTCTCTTCCCCTTATTGTGGCGGGCCTATCCGCGGCCCGCTGTGCATGCGCTGAACTTCAGCCTGCTTCTTTCCAAATTCCCCATTGATCCAGGACATCGAGCGTAATGGTGATATGGCTGGCCATCATGCCGACGGCGGTTTCGATATCCCGAGCCAGCACGGCTTCGACAAGATCCACATGTTCGCGTTCATGGACGTTGAAATCTATCGGGATACGGTACAGCAGCTGGCGATAACGCGAATGCTGCACCAGAAGACGTTCCTGCATTTTTTCGATACGCAGCGATCCGCTGCCGGAAATGAGCGCGCGATGCAGCCCGTCATGCGCGATCTGCCAGGCCTGAAGGCGATCGGGATCGGACGTATCGAGATTGCGGCCGGTCTGACGATAGATATGCAGCGCCGATACCAGCGAGGATTCCCATGCCATATCACCTCGTTCCATCGCGCGGCGGAGCGCCGCCGTCTCGATCGCGGCGCGGGCGAATGCGATGTCGGCCAGGTCCTCCCGGCTCAGGACAGGAACCCTGAAGCCCTTGTTGCTCTCCAGGCTGACCAGTCCCTCGGAATAGAGACGCGACAGCGCTTCGCGGACGGGCGACATGCCCGCGCCATAGCGCTCCGCCAGCTTTTCCATCTGCAGGCGCCCCCCCGGCGGGTGGATGCCATTGACCAGATCAGCCCGTAAGGCCTGTTCGACATTGTCGGCGAGAGTTGTCACAAATCCTCCGTTGATTC
>DATEJA010000259.1:0-10236 GCA_035278405.1 Sphingobium sp.
CGGGCCCGATCGTGCTGCTGGGAATGGTCGCCTATTTCACCGGCGTGGTGCGCGCGCCGCTGACGGCGGTGATCATCATATCCGAAACGACCGCCAGCCGGGGGCTGATGATGCCCTTGCTCGCGGCCGCTCTGGTCGGGGACTTCGCCGCGCAGTTCGTCGGCAAGGAAAAGCTCTATCATGGTCTGGCGCAGCGTTTCCTGGCACCGGCCAAGGGCAATGAAGGCGCGGGCTGAGCCGGCCCGGCTTCAGTCCACCACGCCCGCCCAGCCGGGCAGATGCTTTGCCGCCTGTGATCGGGCGAGGGGGAGCGCCTTGCGCAGGCAGGCGTCGAAATCCTCCGCCAGCAGGGATCGCTTGATCCGGTCGCGCAGGAAATTGGCCCAGAGGAATTCGGAATAGAGGATGTCGACCTTCGCATAGCCGCCGGCCCGGCGCAGCTCGCCCGCCAGCGAGCGATAGGGATCGTCGACCATCTTGCCGATCTGTCTGGGCAGCGCGTCATAGTCCCGCCGCTTCCCCTCCTTGTCGAAGGGGTGCAGCCAGTTGCGATTGTCCATGAAAGACAGGAAGGCATCGGCCTTGAGGTGGCCGAGGTCCGCGACGACGCTGACCAGCACATGCACTACCCCTTCGTCATGCAGCGCGCGGGCGAGATGATGATGGTCGACCATCCAGCGCCGCCCCTTGGGCCCGATCACCACCGGGATCATGTGGCGGCCCAGGAAATCGGGTCGGTCGCGCTCGGCCCGCACGCTCCATTCATGTCGCTTGCGCGTCACTTCCTTGAAACCGACGGTCATCTGCGTCGGGCGCAGTTCGGCCAGCTCGACCGAGTGCAGCAGGGGTTCGGGGGCGACGGTCGGCATCATTTCTTCTCCCGCTTCAGGGCCTGGACCGCGTCATCGACGCTGTAGCTGCTCCGCGCGATCAGGTCGGTGGCGCCCGCCGCCTGCATGAGGTCGCGGACATGATCGCGCACCCGCGCCAGTTGCAGCGCGATGCCGCGCGCACGCATCAATGCGTCGAATTCGATCAGCGCGTCGAGCGCCGTGCTGTCGAGGTCGAAGCTTTCCTCCAGGCTGAGGATCAGCTGGCGCCGGTCCGATTGCTGGCGCAGCAGGTCGGCGACGCGGCCCAGCACGCGTTCGGCATTGGCGAAGAAGAGCGGCTCGGCCGGGCGCAGGATCATCATGCCTGGCGGACTGGCCGCGTCCGGATGGCGGCGCAGGTCGACATAATCATGGCCCTCTCCCAGCTGTCCCAACGGGCTGAGTTCAGGCGCCGCCAGCCGCCGGATCAGCAGCGCCAGCGACAGGCCGATGGCGAACAGCATGCCGTCGAGCACGCCCAGCAGCAGCACGCCCACCGCCGCGCCCAGCGCCGCCACGCTGTCGCGGCGGATGCGCCAGAGCCGCAGCAGCGGCGCGGGATCGAGCGCGTGGAGCAGCGCGGCGACGACCACGGCCGCCAGCACCGGCTCGGGCAGCCGCGCCACCAGCGGCATCGCGAGCCCAATCAGTGCGGCAAGCGCGCACACCGCGACCAGCCCGGTCCAGCGCGACTGGGCGCCGGCCGCCTCGGCCGCCGACCCTGCGGAAAATCCCGCGCCCACCGGCATGCCCCGGACCAGCGCGGCGGCGATGTTGGCAAGGCCGAGTGCCGCCATTTCCCGATTGGGGTCGACATGGTCGCCATGACGCAGCGCCAGCGTGCGCATCGTCCCCCAGCTTTCGGCGAAGAGGATGAGGACGATGGGCGCGGCCAGTTGGGCGATGCTGGAAAGCTGCTGCCAGTCCGGCCAGTTCAGCGCTTCCCAACGCGGTAGGAGGTCGATCATGCCGACGCTCGCCACGCCGTGCGCGGGCAGGTCGAGCAGCATCGACGCGCCGATCCCGCCCGCCAGCACCAGGAAGGCGCCCGGCAGCCACGGCACGCGGCGCAACAGCAGCAAGGCGGCAAGCGCGCAGCATGCCGTGGCCGCGCTCGCCATATGCCATTGCCCGGCCGCGTCGATCAGGGCGAGCAGCAGGGCGCCGATCGTCGGGCGATGCAGCGGCAGGCCGACTACGATCGGCAGCTGCTTGATGATGATGGTGATGGCGAGGCCGAAGGCGAACCCGCGCAGCACCGGGCGCGATATGAAGCTGGCAAGACCGCCGAGCCGCGCCGCCGCCAAGACGCAGAACATCGCGCCCACCATGGCGACGATCAGGGTTGCCGCGCCGCTGGCCGATCCCACCCCGGGCGGCAGGGAGGCAAGCGCGGCGGCCAGGATCGCGGCGGCCGAGGATGTGGGGGAGATGATGGCGAAGCGGCTGCGGCCCAGCACCAGATAGGCGAGCGCGCCGGCCATCGCGGCCAGGATGGCGCGCTGCGGCGGCAGGCCCGCTATGCCGGCATAGGCGATCGCCTCGGGCAGCATGAGGCCCGCGATCGACAGCCCCGCGACGGCGTCACGGCTTCGCATGGTCGGACATCCTGTGCGCGTCGGGCCTCATCCTGTTTCACTTATGTCACGAACCGGGCGCATGACGCCAGCCCGTTCGCGCCCGCCCTGTTCCCCCGGTTGACGGCGGCGAAATGGCGGGCGACTAGGCAGGAAGCGAGAAGGAGCTTTGATATGACGGCAGAATTGGGGACACCCATCCCGCGCACGCTGGAAGGCGCCCTGGACCCGGCCTGGCTGAGCGAGGTGCTGACGCCCGCCGCCAACGGCGCGGCGGTCGAACGGGTGGAAATCGTCGAGGAGGTCCAGGTCAACCAGACCGTCAAGGCGACCATCGTGCGCTTCCGCGCCCATTTCGCCGACGGCGCGGCGGCGGCGCTGTGCCTCAAGGGCTTTCTGGACCGGCCGGATACCAAGGGGAACAGTGCGGCCGTGCGGGAGTCGCGCTTCTACGCGGACCTTGCCAACCGCATTTCGGTGCGGTCGCCCGCATGGGTGGCGGCGCCGGTCGACACCCAGGCCGAACATGGCCTGCTCTACATGCGTGACATGGTGGAGCAGGGTGCGCATTTCTGCTCGGCGCTCGAACCCTTCGACGCCGCCCGCGCGGCGCGCAGCCTGGAACAGCTGGCCCGTCTGCATACCAGCCATGTGACGCTGGGGCCGGTGCAGTCGCTGGACTGGACCGTCCGCCAGATCGACTGGCTGGCCGGCTACATGAAGCCGGAAATGCTCCAGGGCCTGCTGAACGACGAGCGGGCCGAGGGCATCCCCGAGGAACAGCGCGACGCGACCCGCCTGGTCGAGGCGCTCAAGGCGCTGTCGGCGGTGGACGCGGCGTTGCCGGCTTCGCTGATCCATGGGGACTGCCATGCGGGCAATATCTTCGAAACCCCGGAGGGCGCCGGCCTCATCGACTTCCAGCTGCTGCAGCAGGGCGGCTGGGCGCTGGATGTCGCCTATCATATCGCCGCGACCCTGCCGGTGGAGCTGGCCGAGCGCGAGGAACGCAACCTGCTGCGCCACTATCTGGAAACGGTGAAAAGCCTGGGCGGCGAGGTGCCCGGCGACGAGGAGGCGTGGGGCCAGTATCGCAAGAGCCCGGTCTATGGCTATTTCCTCTGGGCGATCACCCGCACGGTGGCGCGCCCGATCATCAACAGCTTCTGCGAGCGCCTGTCCCATTCGGTGGCGCGGCACGACAGCTATCGCTTGCTGGGCGTGTAAACCCGGCGCGGCCGGTCAGCTGTCGGCGGGCTCCAGCACCGCCGCCAGCGGCCCCGCCGCGCCCAGCACCGTAAGGTCGCCGTTCATCAGCATGCGCGCGCCCTGCTTGCGCTGGACCTTGCCGCTGGTCGTGCGGGGAATGGCGCTCGCGGGCACCATGACAAGGTCGGTGACGCCCAGTTCCAGCCGCTCCATGGCGAGCGTGCGCAAGCGGCCCGCCAGCTGCTGCAGCTTGTCGTCGGACAGGCTGCGCGCCTCGTCCCGCTTCAGCTCGGCGATGAGGACGATGTGCTGCGTCTCGCCGCGTTCCACCTCGACGGCGGCCGAACTGGCCTGGCCGACCGTCCCGGAAATCTCCGACCAGATATGCTCCAGGTCGCTCGGCGCATAATTGCGGCCGCGCACGATGATCGTGTCCTTCAGGCGACTGACGATGTAGAAGCCGTCATCCGTGTTGAAGGCAAGGTCGCCGGTGCGCAGGAAGGGGCCATCGCCGTCCAGCCGCCCGCCGAAGGTCGCCTCGGTGGCGTCCGGATTGTCGATATAGCCGATGGCGATGTGCGGGCCGCGCAGCCAGATTTCGCCGACCGCGCCGTCGGGCAGCGGCTCGCCCGTCGCCGGGTCGACGATCCGTGCCTCCGCGCCGGCCATAGCCGGGCCGCAACAGGCCAGGTCGAGGCTCGCCTGACCCGCGACGCTCTCCTCCGCCCGGCCGGCGGCCAGCGAGCGGCTGTCGAAGCGCTTCACCATCGGCTCGCTCTGCGGCGGCACGGCGATCGTGACCAGGGTCGATTCCGCAAGGCCATAGCAGGGCAGGAAGGCGCGCTTGTCGAAGCCCAGCGGTGCGAAACACTCGGCGAAGCGCTCCAGCGTCGCCGGTCGAACCCGCTCGGCGCCATTGAAGGCGACGCGCCAGCTCGACAGGTCGAGATCGGGCAGGCCGCGGCGCTCGGCATAGTCGACGCACAGGTCATAGCCGAAATTGGGGCCGCCGCTGGTATGCGCGCCATAGCGGGCAATGAGCTGCAGCCAGGACATCGGCTTGTTGATGAAGGCGGCCGGCGAGGTGATGACGCAGGTCGACCCCAGGAACAGCGGTTGGAGGATGTTACCGAACAGCCCTTGGTCGTGATAATGCGGGACCCAGCCGACGAAATGGGAATCCGGACCGTGGCCGAAGGCGGCCTGGATCATCACCTCATTGGCGATGATATTGCCATGCGTGATCATCACCCCCTTGGGCGCAGAGGTGGTGCCGGAGGTGAATTGCAGCACCGCCAGCTGATCCGGGCTCAGCCGGGGCAGGGGGAAGTCGGCAGTCTCCTGTCCGGCCAGGGCCCCGAACTCCAGATAGCGGACCGGGCCGGGCGCGATCGCGGCGGCCAACTCCTGCCCGAACTGCCCCGCCATGCTGTCGTCCAGCAGGACGCAGTCGGGGTTGATGCTGCCCATGAGGTCGAGGATATTCTGCAGCCGCGCCCGGCGGCGACCGACCGGCGCGATGGGGATGGCGACGCTGCCGACCGCGAAACAGGCGAGCAGCGACAGCGCGAACTCGGTGCCGGCCGAGAAGAGCAGGGCGATGCGGCGACCGGCAAGCCCCTGCGCGGCGAGCGCGCCGGCCATCCGCCGGATCTGCGCCGCCAGTTCGGCATAGGTCAGGCTGCTCTGCGGCCCGTCGCCCTGGTCCAGGATCAGCGCCGCGCGATCGGGCACGGTCTTTTCATGGCCCAGGATGATGTCGATGATCGATCGACTATAGTCTATCTTCATGTTTTCGCGCGAACCCGATAATGTTTTATGTAAAGCCTGAAGGGGGCGTGTTTTTTTGGGGATGTCGCCCGGTGAGATGCCGTGCTCCTGTGCAAGCAGGAGCCCAGGGCCCTTGGTCACTTACCTGATCCTGGGCTCCTGCCTGCGCAGGAGCACGCTATGGTTTGACCGGCTCAATCCGCCGCGAAGGCGATCCGCAGCAGGCCGATCTTGCGCATGCGGAAGCCGGCGGCCGACATGCGCAGGTATCGGGAATATTTCTCCACCGGATCGACCGCCGGATCGACCTGGCCGCTGCGCACCGCGCCGCGCAGACGATTGCTCCACATCTCGCAGGTGCGGGCATAGTCCAGGCCATCGTCGCGCAGCCGGTCGACGCGGAACAGCCCGCGCGATGCGACGACGATATCCTCCAGCGTCGGCAGTTCGGCCGCCGGGAAAATCTCGTCGGTGATGAAGGGATTGGCGTCCTTGGGCGCCATCTTGCCATAGGCGATGGTCTGCAGCGACAGCCGCCCCTTGTCCGCCGTCCAGTCGCGGCAGGCCTGGAAGAACTGGCGATAGACCTCGCGCCGTTCCTCGACACTCTGCTGCGGATGGGCGAAATGTTCGAAGGCGCCGACCGAAATAATGCCGTCGAACGGCCGGTCGGGACGATAGTCGGCCCAGTTGGACAGCACCGCGCTGATGCCCGGATCGGCCAGCTGGCCGATATAGGCATGCTGTTCCTCGCTGAGCGTCAGGCCGACACATTCCGCGACGCCATGGGCGCGCCGCAGGTTGTGCATCATGCCGCCCCAGCCGCAGCCCACGTCGAGGATGCGCATGCCTTCGCCCGCGCCCACCGACTGCGCATGGTAATCGAGCTTGCGCTGCTGCGCGTCCTCCAGCGGCGCGTCCTTGGGCAGGCCGTCCCACATGGCGCTGGAATAGGTCATGCTGGGGTCGAGCCAGGCCGAATAGAAATCGTTACCGACGTCATAATGGTGGCGGATCGCGGCAGCCGAGCCGCCGAATTCAACCTCTGCTTGAGCGTCCTGGATCATTGCGCGGCCGACCCTTGCGTCTGGGCGACGGCCATGTCGTCGACGGCCACGGCGATGTTGCGCGACGCGTCACGGATCGCCTCGGCCTCGAACAGCAGTTCCAGCGGCAGTTCCTCCGGCAGGTTGAGCCAGTTTTCCAGCTCCACCATCAGCGAGATCGCCTTGGCGGAATCGATGCCGAAACTGTCGAAAGGCGCGTCGGCCGAGACGGCCGAGGGGGGCAGATTCACCATCTCGGCGATGCGCGCGACGATCCACGCCTCCACGTCGCCAGCCGATACCTGCTTGATCACATCCGCACTCATCCATGTCCCCCTGCAGCCAACCGGGTTGTCCCGAACCTGCCATAATAAACATCCGCCTGCCCGATGGCGGGCGGCACCGGCGCTGCGGCGATCTCCGGCTGGGCGGCGATCTTCTGCAGGTCCGGATTTTCCTGGGCCAGCCGGGCGGCGGCGTCGTGCACGCTGTCCTCGCCTGGCATCAGCCTGTCGATGGTGACGTGCGAGGGCCGGGGCAGGCCCCACATCTGCCGCATCTCGTCCAGCGCGGCGCGCGACACCTCCACCTCATAGGCGACCGCTTCGCCCTGGCCATAATCCATCGCCGAGCCGAGTAGCGTGAGCTTCCAGCCCACGCCATAGCAGAAGCTGAGCATCCGCACGTCGGTAAAGCCCACGCAGCGGTCGATCCCCGCTTCATAGGCCAGTTCCAGCGGCGCGATCATGCAGGCGGCCTTGCGGCGCAGATTGTGGCGGCGCATGCCCCGTTCGATGCAGAAGCCCCGGCTCAATTCCCAGGTGCGCCCGTCGTCGATCGGCCGGATGCCGGCCGGCAGCACATGGGAAAAATGATCGAGCAGCATCGAACAATCGTCCGTGGGGCGGAAACGCAGCCCCATGACGACCTGATGCTCGGCCGAAAAGCCTATGATGTTGCTTGCCCGCGCATCATCATATTCGTCATGTTCCAACCCGTCCTTGACCCGGAGATCCCAGCCGAGCTGGTTGACGAACACCTCCGCGCGGGTTCGGTGCAAGTCTGTGATCTCGTCCTGGTAAAGTGCGGAATTGTTCTTCGTTACAAGATGAATCAACCCCATCGCCCCCGCTTAAAGCGGCGACGCCGTTAGCATATTATGCGGGCGAGGTCATCGGAATTCATGAGGGCAAGCGATTGACCCCACAAAAAAATTCGCCCGCAGGGCCGCCTGGCCCAAGGCTTGATGCAGATCAAGCGCGCTGTTTGTGCTGCGCCCGCTGAATGTGGATCTTCACCGCCTGGACCGATCGGTCGAGCGCGTCGGCGATGTCGAGATCGCACTGGCCCGCCTGCCGCTGGTCCAGGCAGAAAAGCTCGGTCGCGGTCAGGGCGGGATCGGCAAGGTCGTCCCGCGCGTCGAGCAGGGCGATGCCTCGGCAGAGATAGAGGACCGCCATGGCATGCAGGTTGGCCCGTTCCTCCCGCGTTTCCAGCATGGAGAAGAGGCGGATTTCCACCTCGTAAAGCTTTTCGTCCCAGCCCGTGACCGGAAAGCAGAGCTGCGGCAGCACCTGCGGCCGGGCGATCGGCCCGCCCCAGCCGGCCTCCCCGAACAGGAAGCGGCGGGAGTCGCCGACGATCTCATAGCAACCATGGCTGGCCGCCTGCAGGCCGAGCGCCTCGCTGAAGCGGCTCACCAGGCTGTCGATCGTCAGCGCGTCGTCGACATGGGCGACGAAATCGGCGGCGGTGGTGGAACTTCCGGCGCGAAGCTGGAGGCTGGGGATATATTCGCTCATGGGTCCTCACGCGGCAGGTGCTGCCGTCATGCCCGGCAGGTCTTAAAAGGTGATTAAGCCTGCATCTGTTCCGCTGCGTGCTTGACATCGATGGGGAAAAACAAAAGGTCGGCGCCGGGCCGGGACGCAATTCCCGTGGGCGATCAACGACAAGGATGACCTTCAAGCCATGGTGCCGACATATCGAACCGAACCGGGCGCCGACGAAGCTGTCGACGCATGGCTGGCCGCGCAGGGGCAGGAAGATGGCGGGGTGGTTTCCAATCCCGACGATACCAGCCGAGCGGAACTCTATTCGCAGGCCACCTGGGAGCCGCTTTTTGCCCGGATGAGGGCGACGGCGCCGCTGAACCGGGTCGAGGGCACCGCCTGTGGCGACTATTGGAACGTCTGTTCCCATGCGCTGCTGACGGACGTGGAAGGCAAGCCTGAGCTGTTCTCCTCCTCCTGGAAATATGGCGGCATCGCCCTTGCCGATCCGGCGCCGGGCGAGGAATTCCAGCTGCCCATGTTCATCGCCATGGATGAGCCTGAACATGGCGCCCAGCGCAAGACGGTCGCGCCTGCCTTCACGCCGGCCCATATCACCGAATTGGCGGTCAAGCTGCGCGCCCATACCGGCGCGGTGCTCGACAGCCTGCCCGTGGGCAGCCGCTTCGACTGGGTCGAGAAGGTCTCCATCGAACTGGCGACCAGCATGCTGGCGACGATCCTGGGCTTTCCGTGGGAGGACCGGCACCTGCTGACCTTCTGGTCCGACTGGGCCGGCAATATGGAAGCGGCTCGCATCCCCGAACTGTTCCAGGTCCGGCGCGAGGTGCTGACCGAGATGGCGACCTATTTCCACCTGCTATGGGAAGAGCGGCGTGCCCGCCCGGACGGGACCGACCTGCTGGGCATGATGATTCGCAGCGATACCATGTCCGAAATGGGTCCAATGGAATTCATCGGCAACCTCGCGCTGCTGATCGTCGGCGGCAACGACACGACCCGGTCCAGCATGTCGGCGATCGCCGTGGGGCTGGACCAGTTTCCCGAAGAGCGGGCGAAGCTGGAGGCCGACGAATCCCTCATTCCCAACGCCGTGCAGGAGATCATCCGCTGGCACACGCCGATCGCGCATATGCGGCGCACGGCGACGGTCGATTGCGAACTGGCGGGGCAGAAGATCGCGGCGGGCGACAAGCTGGCGCTCTGGTATATCTCCGCCAATCGCGACGAAAGCGTCTTCCCCGACGCGGCGCGGCTGGACCTGTCGCGGGCCAATGCGCGGCGGCATCTTTCCTTCGGCCACGGCATCCACCGCTGCGTCGGCGCGCGCCTGGCCGAACTGCAGCTGCGCATCCTGATCGAGGAACTGCGCAAGCGCCGCCTGCAGGTCCATGTCGCGGGCGAGGTGCGACGCGTCCACGCGAATTTCGTGAACGGCTTCCGCCACATCGAGGTGGAGATGACGCGCGCCTGAAGGCACCGGCGCGCTGGTCCGATCCGGTGACAGAAGGCTTCAGGATTTAACGAGTGGTTTACCAAGCGGGCTTAGGAGGGACGGCGGGATCGACGAAAATATAACGGATTAATTTGGGTCATGGGCAATTTACGCAGCAGATCGCGCTGGAAGTGGGCACTTCTGGCGCCGTTGACGATGGAACTGCTGGCCGCGGGCACCGCCTGGGGACAGACGCGGGACGATAGGGCTGCCAATGTGGATCAGCCGTTGGCCGATATCACGGTCACGGCGCGCAAGGTGCCGGAAACGCTGCTGAAAGCGCCGCTTTCCGTCACCAGCGTGTCGGGCGACTCGATTGTCGCGGCCGGGCTTCAGACCATCACCGACCTGACGCGCGTGGCGCCCAATGTCGACATCAGCGGCGGCATTGCCGGCCAATTGCAGGGCCAGATCTCGATTCGCGGCATTTCGACCCTGGTCCGCAACATCGGGCTGGAAACCGGCGTCGGCATC
>DATEJA010000260.1:0-2308 GCA_035278405.1 Sphingobium sp.
AACAGGATGCGCTGGCCGGCCGCCTTCGCCTTGTTGAGCGTCAACCAGACGGGCTTCACATAGGGGAGGATGAACTGGGCGATGTCACGCAGCTCGGCCATCAGCGCGTCGCGATCGATCGGCGCTTCGCCGAAGCCGGCGCGCAGCGCGTCATGATGCGCGGTCAGGCGGTCGAGCTGCGGCCCCAGGTCGTCGAGATGGGCGAGGTCGCAGACGCGGATGGCGCGGCGGCCGACCTTGTCCTCATAGGCCGGGCCGATGCCGCGACGGGTGGTGCCGATCTTGCCCGCGCCCGACGCGTCCTCGCGCAGGCCGTCAAGGTCGCGGTGGAAGGGCAGGATCAGCGGCGCGGTTTCGGCGATCTGGAGATTGTCGGGGTTGATCTCCACCCCCTGCCCCTTGAGCTTCGCCACTTCGTCGCGGAAGTGCCAGGGATCCAGCACCACGCCATTGCCGATGACGCTGAGCGTGCCGCGCACGATGCCCGAGGGGAGCAGCGAGAGCTTGTAGACCTTTTCGCCCACCACCAGCGTGTGGCCGGCATTGTGGCCGCCCTGGAAACGGGCGACGACATCGGCGCGCTCCGACAGCCAGTCGACGATCTTGCCCTTGCCTTCGTCACCCCACTGGGCGCCGATCACGGTCACATTTGCCACAGATACAGTCCTCCGCCCGCCGCGCGGACCGGCCATGCCCTTCGACGGGACTCGGCATGCCGGTGGGATCAAGACGGGCATGATTGCCCTATGCGGGGCGCGCGTTAGCCGCGCTCTCCCCTGCGGTCAAGTCAGTAGGCGCGGGGCGTGTCGCCGTCGAGCCAATGGGTGCAGCGCAGCGCCTCGCCATTTTCCTGTGGCGTCAGCGCGGCAACGGTGTGCCAGCCCTGCCCACGAAGTTGCGCCGCGCGACTTTGATCATGGTGGAGCGGCAGGAACAGGCGCCTGGGCGCCTCCGCGCCGAAGCCCGCGTCGATCAGCGGGTCGGGATAGAGGGAAAAGCCCATCGCCGGCTCTTCCGACCCGTCGGCGCGGGTGATGGCGTAGCTGCCGCCCCGCCCGATTTCGCCGGTGAAACCCTCGGCGAAGATCGAGAAGCCGAACCAGTTCTGATATTCGAACCCGTGACGCTCGGTCGGGTCGAGCGTCAGCGTGATGTCCCAGCCGATCGGCTTGGCAATGGCGCGCAGGCCCGCGATCCGGCTGTCGATCGCACCGCCCAGGCGCTTGTTGAGCGCTTCGAGCTTTTCCAGCGCGGGATGGAAGGGGCCGGTCGCTTCGATGAGGGGGAGATAGGCGGCGGCGGCCGGGCTGATCGCGGCGAGCGCGCCTGCATCCTTGGCATCCAGTTCGGCGCGGACCGCTTCGATTTCCTGCGGGTCGAGCGGCAGCGGGCCGGCGGCGAGACTGTCGATCAGGTCGGGCAGGGTGAAATCGATGGTGATGCCGGCGACGCCGGCCGCCTGCAGCGCCTCGATCGCGACGTTCACGATCTCGACGGCGGCGGCGAGGCTGTCGCTGCCGATCAGTTCGGCGCCGACCTGCAGCCGCTCACGCTCGGGGCGGAGCTGGTTGGCCTTCAGCCGGATTACCGGGCCGGAATAGGAGAGCCGCAGCGGCCGCTGCGTGTTGGCGAGGCGGGTCGCGGCGATGCGGCCGACCTGCGCGGTCATGTCGGGGCGGAGCGCGAGGCTGCGCTGCGAGACGGGATCGACGGCGCGGACGAGATCCTGGGCGCGCATCGACTTCAGACGGCCGACCAGCGTGTCCTCGAACTCGGCAAGCGGCGGCATGACCCGCTCATAGCCGTGGGTCGCGACGGTATCGAGCACGCGGCGCGCAAGGCGGGCGGAGGCTTCGGCTTGGGGCGGCAGGCGGTCGGACAGACCCTCGGGAAGGAGGCCGGGCGGGATGGTGGTCATGGCTGGCCCTTTAGCGGATTTGGGCGATTCGACCAGCCCCTCATCCGTTCGGTTCGAGCTTGTCGAGAACCGGGTGGAAACCGTTTCTCGACTTCGCTCGAAACGAACGGAGGTCAGGAAGTTAGATCAGGCGAAGCGCAGCAGCTTCACCGTCTTCACGCCGGCGAGGTTGCAGATGTCCTTGAGCACCGCGTCGTTCACCGCGCCATCGACCGACAGCAGCAGCACGGCTTCGCCGCCCTGGTTGCGACGGCCGAGGTGGAAGGTGCCGATGTTGACGTTCGCTTCGCCCAGCGTCGAGCCCAGGCGGCCGATGAAGCCGGGCGCGTCCTGGTTGACGATGTAGAGCATGTGGCCGGCGAGGTCGGCTTCGACCTTGATGCCGAACAG
>DATEJA010000261.1:0-4907 GCA_035278405.1 Sphingobium sp.
GCGGTGATCTATTGTCCCGACGAATATCTGGGGAGCATCCTGAAGCTCTGCCAGGACCGGCGCGGCATCCAGAAGAACCTGACCTATGTCGGCGGCCGCGCGCAGGTGACGTATGATTTGCCGCTCAATGAAGTGGTGTTCGACTTTTACGATCGGCTGAAGTCGATCAGTCGCGGCTATGCAAGCTTCGACTATCACCAGATCGGCACGCGCGAGGGCGACCTCGTCAAGATGAGCATCCTCGTCAACAACGAGCCAGTCGACGCGCTTTCCATGATTGTCCACCGCAGCGCCGCCGAGGCGCGCGGCCGCCATATGTGCGAGCGGTTGAAGGACCTCATCCCCCGCCACCTGTTCAAGATCCCGATCCAGGCGGCGATCGGCGGCAAGGTGATCGCCCGCGAAACGATCGCGGCTATGCGCAAGGACGTGACCGCCAAATGCTATGGCGGCGACATTACCCGCAAGAAGAAGCTGCTGGAGAAGCAGAAGGAAGGCAAGAAGCGGATGCGCGAATATGGCAGCGTGCAGATCCCGCAGGAAGCCTTCATCGCGGCGCTGCGGATGGGCGACGAGAGCTAGCCACTCTTGACGGTCCGATGCCCCGCATGATCAATGCGGAACCCAGGAGCGCAGGAGGCATGATGGGCACAGGCTGGCTGTATGACGAACATCCCGCGATGTTCCGGGCGCATCCCTTCCTCTTCCTGCTGCTGCTGGTGTCGGTCGTCGGCATCCTTGCCATCGGCGTCTGGTGGATCAGGAGCAAGGGCGAGCGGCTGGCGCTCAGTGACCGGGAGGTGCTGATGGAGCGGGGTATCCTCTCCAAGCAGCGCACCGAGATCGCCCTGTCCAGCATCCGCAGCGTGCGCATCACCCAGACACTGGGGCAGCGCATCTTCGATGTCGGCAATATCGAGCTGTTCAGCGCCGGCGACATGGCCGAAATCGCGGTCAAATCCATGCCCCGGCCGGGCCGGATTCGCGATATCGCCGCCTCCCGCAACCTCGACCTGTTGCCCCAGCGTTGAGAGATTGCGCCATCCCCCTTGACGGGGCTGAAGCAATTTAACGATAGTGCAGCAAACGGGCCGTTCAGGAGCCCGTTTCCTGGGAAGGACGCCTCTTGGGTAACGCCGGTCCGCAATAGCGCGGGGCGGTGCTTGCAAAGGGGTGTCGTTCATGGCCTTGCCAGTGATGACGTCGTTGCCGGACCTGTCCGCGCAGCAGCGCGAGGAAATCCGACAGGCCTGCGGCTTTGCCTGTGTGCGGTGCGGCGTGACCATCTACCGCTATCTTCGGCTGCCCGAGGGCCCCGGCGCGACCTTGCTCTGCCCTACCTGTCACGGATTGGTCGAAGAAGGGCGGCTGACATCGACCCAGGTGCACAGCTTCCACACCAATCCGGTCGTGCGCCAGCGGCATTTCGCGCGCGACCGCCTGCCTTTTTCGGCGGAATTGCCGACGCTGATCGTCGGCGGATCGCGGCAGCTGCGCGACACGCCCATTCCCCTGACGCTGGAGGGGGAGCCGATCCTGGTCTTCGCGCCGCCGCGCCGCAGCAATGGCGCGACCCGCATCAGCCTGCGCCTGGGCGCGGCGGATGGGGAGCCGGTGCAGGTGATCGACGGCAATGAATGGCTGCCCAGCAACGGCAGCTGGCATTTCCTGCTGCGCGGCGACCGCTACAGCATCATGGCGGCGCGCGGCGATGGGCTGGCGGTGCTGCGCATCGTCGCGCGCAACCGCATCGCGGTGGAGCATCTGCGCACGACGATCCGGGGCCGGAAGCTGGAGGTGACGCCCGACTGGCTGGAGATAGACGGCAAGCGCCATGTCGGGCGGATCGGCAGCGGGGCGCTGGTCGGGCTGGAGTGTTGAGCGCCCCGCAGGTCCCAACATCGCCCTGAAGATGATCGTGACCCCGCGCCCCAAGCGCCGCTGCAAGCCATGCGGGCCGGTGCTAGAAGCCCGATCAGTGCATCGAGGGGAGGGGTGATCATGAACATGAACGGCATCTATGCGCGCGGCTTCGCGGCGGCGCTGCTGGCCTGCGGTATGGCCGTGCCGGCATCGGCCGAACCTGCTCCCGCTCCAGCGTCTGCGCCGGCGGGGTCGATCATCGGCACGGGGCTGCGCGTCAGCGACCTTGATCGCTCGATCCGCTTCTACACCGACATTCTGGGCATGCGCGTCACGACCAAGCTGCCCCATGGCACGCTGACCGAAGTCATCATGCACTTTGCCGGGGGCGGCGGGGCGGGCATCCTCCTGCTCAGCGACAGCGCGCCCGGCAAGTCCCCGCCGATCGCGCTGGGCAACGGATATGAGAAGATGGTCGTGAACATGGCCGACCTCGACGGGGTGGTGGCCCGCATGAAGAAAGCCGGGCTGTCGGTCGGCGAAGTGCATCAGGCCATGGGGATCAAGGTGCTGCTGGTCACCGACCCGGACGGCTATCGCTATGAGCTGATCCAGATGGGAAAGCGCTGAAGCGCGCCCAACTGACGCCATGCCTGCTAGCCGCAGCGGGCCGATGTGATGACCTCCTTGTCGTCATAGCTGACGGTCAGGCGATCGGGGCGGAAGTCCATGGTCATCGCCATACCGGGAGCACCCCAGCGCAGGACCCGGGCGCCGGAGGCTTTCAGCAACTCCCTGCCCAGGTCGGCGGTGGCGGTCTGGCCGACGAAATGGTCCAGCCCCTCATTCCGGCATGGCCCCTCGGTCTGAGCGGGCCGGGGCGCCGGACCCTGGGCCTCGTTCGCCGCCGTACACCCCGCCAGCAGGACGAGGACAGCCAGGGCGCTCATGCGCATCGCCACAGCTTCTATTCCGTCCGGGTCATCTTCAGCCGGCCATTCTTGACCGCGAAGGCGAGGCGCCCTTCGACCAGGTCGACGGCGTCGCGGCCGAACTGTTCATAGCGCCAGCCTTCGAGGATGGAGAGGTCCTCGCGCACCCCGGCGGCGAGCGCGTCGATATCGTCGCTGCGGGCGATCAGGCGGGCAGCAACGTTGATATCCCGCGATCGGATCTTGAGCAGGAGCTTCAGCAGGTCCGCGACCAGCGCGCCGTCCTTGCCCAGACCCGGGCGCTTGGGGTCGCGATCGGGCATCTCCTCCTTGCCCAGCGGCTTGTGGTTGCCGAGCGCCAGCATCAGGCGCGCACCGATATCGTTCGTCTTCCAGGTGGCGGACAGGCCGCGCACCTTGCCCAGATCCTCCTGGGCGCGCGGCGGGTGGCTGGCAATGTCGGCCAGAGTCTCGTCCTTGACGATGCGGCCCCGGGGCAGGTTCTTGTCCTGCGCCTCGATCTCGCGCCAGGCGGCGAGCGCCTTGAGGCGGCCGAGCACATCGGCCTTGCGGCTGGCGATGCGCACGCGCTTCCACGCTTCTTCCGGTTCGTTCACATAATTTTCCGGGTCGCAGACGCGCTCCATCTCCTGGTCCAGCCAGTCGCCACGGCCGGTGCGGCGCAGCTCCTCCAGCATCTTGGGAAAGATCTGGATCAGATAGGTGACGTCGCCGATGGCGTAATCGATCTGCCGCTTGTCGAGCGGGCGGCGGGCCCAGTCGGTGAAGCGCGCGCCCTTGTCGAGCTGGACGCCGAGCCAGGCGTCGACCAGATTGCCATAGCCGATCTGCTCGCCCAGGCCCAATGCCATCGCCGCGATCTGCGTGTCGAACAGCGGGTGGGGCGTCTTGCCGGTCAGATTGTAGATGATCTCCAGATCCTGCCCGCCGGCGTGGAAGACCTTCAGCACATCCTCATTGTCGACCAGCAGGTCGAGTAGCGGCGTCAGGTCCAGCCCGGGCGCCTTGGGATCGATGGCGGCGGCCTCATTATCGTCCGCGACCTGCACCAGGCAGAGGTCGGGCCAATAGCTGTTTTCACGCATGAACTCGGTATCGACCGCGATATAGGGCGATTGGGCGATGCGGGCGCAAAATGAAGCGAGGGTCTTGCTGTCGGTGATCAGCGGATGGATTTGCATATGGTCTTCGATCTTATTATGGGCTGGCCCGCGCCTCGGCGGGCTCGTCAATGCTTGACAAGACCGCCCATAGCGGGGTCGCAACAATTTGTCATTTCCGTAAAACGAATTTGAAAGACCAAAACGCCATGCACGCCTATCGCACTCACACCTGCGGCGCCCTGACCAAGGCGGAGGTCGGCAATGAGGTGCGCGTGTCGGGCTGGGTCCATCGCAAGCGGGACCATGGCGACCTGGTCTTCATCGACCTGCGCGACCATTATGGCATGGTGCAGATCGTCACGGAGGTCGACGGGCCCGTTTTCAAGGTGATCGAATCGCTGCGCGCCGAAAGCGTGGTGACCGTGACGGGCAAGGTCGTGGCGCGCGCCCAGGAAGCGGTGAACCCGAACCTGCCCACCGGCGAGATCGAGATTCGCGCGCTGGACGCCATTGTGCTGTCCGCTGCCGCCGACCTGCCGTTGCCGGTCGCGGGCGAGCAGGACTATCCCGAGGATATCCGCCTGCGCTACCGCTTCCTCGACCTGCGGCGCGAGACGCTGCACGCCAACATCGTCAAGCGCACCAAGATCATCTCCGACATGCGTCGCCGCATGGAAGGGATCGGTTTCACCGAATATTCGACGCCGATCCTGACCGCGTCGAGCCCCGAGGGCGCGCGCGACTTCCTGGTGCCGAGCCGCATCCATGCGGGCAAATTCTATGCCCTGCCGCAGGCGCCGCAGCAATATAAGCAGCTGCTGATGGTTGCGGGTTTCGACCGTTATTTCCAGATCGCGCCCTGCTTCCGCGACGAAGATCCGCGCGCCGACCGGCTGCCCGGTGAATTCTACCAGCTTGACCTGGAAATGAGCTTCGTCACGCAGGAAGACGTGTGGAACACGATGGAGCCGGTGATCGCCCAGGTGTT
>DATEJA010000262.1:0-5461 GCA_035278405.1 Sphingobium sp.
GACTATCGCTGGTCCTTCGGCCTGTCGACCGGCGCGACGCTGACGATGGTGAGCGACAGCTTCAACAATGTGACGCTGACGCAGCGGCTGGACGGCTATGCGCTGCTGGGCGTGCGCGCGTCCTTCCCGCTGACGCACAACATCGAAATCTACGGCCGCATCGACAATCTCGCCGATGAGAAATATGCGACCGTCTATGGCTATGGCACCTATGGCCGCTCGGCCTTTGGCGGGGCGCGTGTCCGTTTCTGACGGGCAGTGGGAGGGGGCGGCGTGAGGCCAGCTCCTTCACCGCTGCGGCGCGGCGTTCACCTGCGCGATGATGGCGCGCGCGGCCTCGACATAGGCGGGGCCGCCGCACACCGTCCAGGCCTGCGGCACGCGGATGCGCGGGATGGCGCGCAGCACCGGATGGTGCAGCATCTCCGTCCCCTGGTCGACCACCGCCTCGCTCCCCGCCTCGACGATCAGGAAGTCGGGGCGCGCCGCGATCATCTCTTCGAGCGGCACCTGCGCCAGCGCCGGCTTGCCGAGCTTCGCGGCAAGGTTGGTGAGGCCCGCTCGGCGGATCAGCTCATCGACCAGCGTGCCGGTCCCCGTCATATAACCGCGCCGCTGATAATAGGCCGCAACGCCGCCGCGCCGGGGCCGGGGCAGGTCGGCGAGGTCACGCTCCATGCGGGCGATCAGCGCCTCGCCCCGTCCCACATGGCCAAGCGCCGCCGCCACCTGCCGGACCTGCGCCTTGATCGCGCCGAAGCCGTCCGCGCTGCCCAGGCCCAGCGTGCGCCACTGGCCCGGCGGCGCCCCGACCACGCTGGTCCCGCCGGCGGGAAAGCCGACCAGCAGGTCGGGCCGGATCGCCAGCACCTCCTCGGCCGGGCGCTTCAGGACCGGGAAATGCCGCGCCTTGCCGACCGCCGCCGACAGTTCGGGATCATGGCCATAGGGGCTCAAGGCCGCGATCTGCCCGGGATCGGCCAGCGCCAGCACATATTGGTCGGCGCAGGTGTTGAGCGACACGACGCGGCGGGGTGGGGCAGGAGCGGCGCCGGTCAGGCCGAGCGCGCACAGAGCCGCGATGATCTTGATGCCCGATTTGGCCTGCACAGAATGACGTGCTCCTGCGAAGGCAGGAGCCCAGGCCTGCCGTTTGAACTGGGCTCTCACGAGTCACTCGTCTCGTTCGAGTGCCTGCGCAGGAGCACGGATGAGAGAAGCTCTAGCAAGCGGCATCATGCATGCAAGCCATGACCGCCCGCCGCCACCCGCTGCTGCTGCCGGTGCTCACCGCCATCACCCTGCTCGCCGCGCTCGGCTCGCTCACCCTCGGCGCCGTCGCGCTCTCGCCCGCGCGCATCCTCGCCGTCCTCGCCGGCGGCGGCGATGAGGTCGCTCGCGCCATCCTCATCGACCTGCGCCTGCCGCGCATGCTGCTCGGCCTGCTCGTCGGCGCGATGCTCGGCGTCGCAGGCGCCGCGCTCCAGGGCTATCTGCGCAACCCGCTCGCCGAACCATCGGTGCTGGGCGCGTCCAACGCCGCCGCGCTCGGCGCCGTCTGCGCCCTCTATTTCGGCCTGTCGCAGGTCCATCCTCTCATCCTTCCCGCCCTGTCGATCACCGCCAGCCTCCTCGCGATCGTCGCGCTGTTCCTGCTCGCCGGCCCCTCCGAAAGCCCGCTCACCCTCATCCTCGCCGGCATCGCCGTCGCGACGCTCGCCGGAGCGGGTATCAGCCTGTCGCTCAACCTCTCGCCCAATCCCTTTGCGGCGATGGAGATCATGAGCTGGCTGATGGGGAGCCTGGAAAATCGCAGCTACGCCCACCTGTGGATGGCGCTGCCCAGCGTCATTATCGGCGCCGCGCTGCTGATGGCGGACGGCCGCACGCTCGACGCGCTGACGCTGGGGGAGGAGGGGGCGCAGGCGCTCGGCGTCGACCTTGGCAAGGCGCGGCTGCGCATGATGCTGGGCGTCGCGATCGGCGTGGGCGGCGCGGTCGCGGTGTCGGGCTCGATCGGTTTCGTCGGGCTCATCGTGCCGCACCTCGTCCGCCCGCTCACCGACCGTTCGCCCTCCGCCATCCTGCTCCCCTCGCTGCTCGGCGGCGCGGCGCTGCTGACGCTGGCCGACATCGGCGTGCGGCTGATCCCGACCAGCAGCGAACTCAAGCTCGGCGTCCTCACCGCCATGCTGGGCGTGCCCATCTTCCTCATTCATCTGATGCGGGAGCGGCGGCTATGGTGACGATCGCGGCAGAGCAGCTGTCCGTCCGCCTAGGCCGCCACCCCGCGGTCGAAAATGTCAGCCTGACGCTGGAGCCCGGCCAGCTGGTCGGCATCATCGGCCCCAATGGCGCCGGCAAGTCGACGCTGATCCGCGCGCTGCTGGGGCTGGCAAAGCCGGCCGCCGGCACCGTCAGCATCGACGGCGAACCGATTGACCGCTTGGCCCGCCGGGAGATCGCGCGGCGCATCGCCTATCTCCCGCAGGGGCAGACGCTGCACTGGCCCTTGCTGGTGGAGCGGCTGGTCGCGCTGGGCCGGATGCCGCATCTGGGCCCCTTGTCCCGCCTGTCCCCCGCCGACGAGGCCGCGATCGACGCCGCCCTCGCGCGCGCGGACGTGCTGCACCTCAAGGGCCGCGTCGCCACCCTCTTGTCGGGCGGCGAGCGCGCCCGCGTCCTGCTTGCCCGCGCGCTGGCCGTCGGCGCCCGCGCCCTGATCGCCGACGAGCCGCTCGCCGCGCTCGACCCGGGGCATCAGATCGACGTCATGGATCTGCTCAAGGCCGAGGCGAAGGCCGGATCGCTGGTCGTCACCGTGCTGCACGACCTCGGCATGGCGGCGCGCTATTGCGACCGGCTGCTGCTGATGGACCAGGGCCGGCTGGTCGCCGACGGCGCGCCGATGGCGGTGCTGACCGAAGAAAGCCTCGCCCGCGTCTACGGCATTTCCGCCTGCATCGAGCCGGATCGCGACTGGCCGCTCATCCTGCCGACGGGGCGGGTGCGGGGGTGATAGAGAGATCGTCGCGGGAATGACGAAATGTGGGTCTACTCCCCGAACGCCTTCGGCGCCGCCGCCACCACCGTATAGCTTCCCGGCCCGACCTCAGACACTTCCAGCGCCCGTTCGGCAACCCCGCTGCGCCCGAAGCGGAACGCCCCGTCGATGCCCGAGAAACCACCCGGATCGCGCAGCCGCGCCGCCGGGAAGGTCGTGCCCGGCCTCCAGTCGCGCGCGATCCGCACCGTCAGCAGCACCGCGTCATAGCCGAGCGCCGACAGTCGGAACGGCGCGCTGCCGTAACGCGCGCGATATTTGCTGGCGAGCTGGCCATAAAGCCCGTCCGACACGCTGGCGAACCAGGCGCCGCGCAGCACCGGGCTCGACGCCAGCGCATTGTCGGTATTCCACAGCTCCGTGCCGAGCAGCCGCGCCTTGGCGCCGCCATTCTTCCGCACGATCGGCGCCAGCTGCAGCGCCACGCGCCCGCTGTCGGCGATCAGCAGCGCGTCATAGCTGGACGAAGCCTGCAGCTTCTTGACCGCCGCCGTCATCGATGCCGGCGATCGGTCGAAGGTCTGCATCGACACGACCGTGCCGCCCGCCTGCTCGACCGCGCGCAGCAAGGCCGTGCCCGACCGTTCGCCATAGACGCCCTTGGGCACCAGGCCGGCGAATTTCGACAGCCCCTTGCCCTTCGCGAACTCCACCACCCGCTCGATCGACTGGTTGGGGTTGTATCCCATGATGTAGACGCCGTTGCCCGCGACGCTCACATCGTTGGAAAAGCTGATGACCGGCACATTGGCCTTCGCCGCGATCGGCCCGACGATGCGCGCATCCTCGGCCAGCAGCGGACCCAGGATCAGGCGATTGCCCTCCGCCAGCGCGCGGTTGACCGCGGCGGCCGCGCCCATGCCGGTATCATAGGTGGTGATGCGCACCCGGTCGGCCTTGGTATCGAGCAGCGCGAGCGTCGTCGCATTCGCGATCGACTGGCCCACGCCGGCATTGGGCCCGCTCATCGGCACCAGCAGCGCGACGCGGTGGCGCATGGCGTCGGTCGGCAGGCCCTGGGTGACCTCCGGACCCGTCGGCACGGGCTCGGCCGGGCCCACCGGGCCGGGGCCACGCGGCACCATCGACTGACAGGCGGCAAGCATCAGGGCGGTGGCGGCGAAGGCGATGCGCGCACCGCGTTTCAGGGCCGCGAACATGTCCGCTTGCCGGAGGGCATCCGTCTCTGTCATTTGGCGTCCTTATGGAAACTCGAACTTCTGGGCTGGAGCCTGGGCTTTACATCGTTGCGGGGCCGATCGGCAACCTTGGAGACCTTACCCCCCGCGCGGCGGAAGTCCTGCGGCTGGCTGATGTGATCGCCGTGGAAGATACACGGGTCAGCGCACGTTTGTTGCGCCACGCCGGGTCCGACCGGCCGATGATCCCCTATCACGACCATAGCGCCGAAGGGGTCCGCGCCCGCCTGATCGAGCGGATGGCGAGCGAGTCGGTCGCGCTCCTTTCCGACGCCGGAACGCCGCTGATTTCTGACCCGGGCTACAAGCTGGTGCGCGACGCCCGCGCCGCCGGGCGCGCCATCACGACGCTGCCCGGCCCCAGCGCCGCCATCGCCGCGCTGACCTTGTCGGGCCTGCCCACCGACCGCTTTCTCTTCATGGGCTTCCTCCCCAACAAGCAGAAGGCGCGCATGGACGCGCTCGATGAAGTCGCCGCCCTGCGCGCGACGCTGGTCTTCTACGAAAGCGGTCCGCGCCTGTCCGAAAGCCTCGCCGCCATGGCGGAGGCGCTTGGCGATCGCGACGCGGCCGTCAGCCGGGAAATCAGCAAGGCGTTCGAGGAAACCCGCACCGGCACGCTCTCCGACCTCGCCGCCCGCTATGCCGACGCGCCGCCCAAGGGAGAGATCGTCGTCATCGTCGGCCCGCCCGGCGAAGCGCCCGAGGCCAGCCCCGAGGAAGCCGACGCGGCGCTGATCGAGGCGATGGAGCGGCTCCCCGTCTCCAAGGCGGCGGGCGAGGTGGCGAAGAAACTCGGCCTTGATCGCCGCGCCCTCTATGCCCGGGCGATGGAACTCAAGGGGTGAAGCGACAGGCGGCGGAGAAGCGCGGGCGGCAGGCCGAGCGCCTGGCCGGCTGGTGGCTGCGCCTCAAGGGCTGGCAGATTGTCGGCCGCCGCCTGCGCACGCCGGCGGGCGAGATCGATCTGGTGGCGCGACGGGGCAAGATGCTCGCCTTCGTCGAGGTGAAGGCCCGCGCGACCGGCGCCGACCTCGACCTCGCCATCGACGAGCGCCGCCTGTCGCGCGTCGCGGCGGCGGCGGAAATGCTCTTCTACGATCTGGCGCAGCCGGGCGACGACATGCGAATCGACGTGATCCTCCTTGCGCCCGGCCGCCCGCCGCGCCATCTGGCGAATGTCTGGCATGGGGGGTAA
>DATEJA010000263.1:0-3867 GCA_035278405.1 Sphingobium sp.
TCCTGCACCTTGATCGACAGGAATTCCAGTTCCTCGTCCCAGGCGGGGCTCGCCACCGAATAGGCGCGCAGCAGCGGCTTGCCATTGTCGCCCTGCAGCCCGATCATCACGAATTCGCCCGAGCGGAAGCGGAAGCTTGCCGGGCGGCTGATGCGGAAGCTGAACAGATGCTCGTTCCAGTGCCGGACCGACAGCACGGTTTCCACGCTCAGGGCGCCAGTGGGCTCCAGCACCGGCTTTTCGATCGTCACGTCGCTCAAAACCTCTTCTCCTGCCAAATCCATCCGGCCAACGCCGCGTCGAGGGGCGCCAGTTGCGTGGCTTTCGCAATAAGTGATGCGGGGCAAATGGCCCCTGCGCGGGAGGAAGGCAAGGTGAAAAAACTTGGGCGCCGCAAAGCTGGCGCCCATGCGCCCGTCAGCCGAACAGGCCCTTGGCCAGATTGCTAAGCTCGCCCAGCGGATTGCCGTCGCCATCGCGGTCGAACAGGCTGCCGATCTGGCTGAGTATGGCCTCGGGGCCGCCAAAGTGCCCCAACAGTTCCTGCAGCGCATCGGCCGACACGCCATGTTCGGCCGCCGTCGTCGCCAGCGCCGCGACATCGGTTTCGCCCGACGCGATCTTGCCGCCGATCTCGGTCATCAGCGCCTGCATCTGCTCGGGCTCCAGCCCCAGCTTCGCGGCCACGGCCTCCAGCCCACCCATATTGTTCAAGATCTGATCGAACATGGCCTGCCCTTCATAGTCCTACAGACCCGCAGAATAGCACCAGCCCAAGCCTTCGGGAAAAGAAAAAGAGCCGGGAAGAGGTCCCCCTCCCCGGCTCCCTTTTATCGATGGCGCTTGCTTCAGGCGGCGGTCAGCGCAGCCTGGCGGACCGAGGCGTCGACATGATCCTCGAACTGCGCGAAATTATCCACGAACTGCTTCACCAGCTTCGCGGCGGTTTCGTCATAGGCGGCCTTGTCGGCCCACATGGCGCGCGGATCGAGGATGGTCGTGTCCACGCCCGGCACCGCGACCGGCACTTCGAAGCCGAAATTCGGATCGATGCGGAACTCGACATTGTTGAGGCTGCCGTCGAGCGCGGCGTTGAGCAGCGCGCGCGTGACCTTGATCGGCATGCGCTTGATCCCCGGCATCGTCGCCAGACCGCCCGCCCAGCCGGTGTTGACCAGCCAGCAGGTAACCCCGCCCTTGTTGATCCGCTCCTTCAGCAGATTGCCGTAGACCGACGGATGGCGCGGCATGAAGGGCGCGCCGAAGCAGGTCGAGAAGGTGGCGGTCGGCTCGGTCACGCCGATTTCGGTGCCGGCAACGCGCGCGGTATAGCCCGAAAGGAAGTGATACATCGCCTGGTCCGGCGTCAGCCGCGCGATCGGCGGCAGGACGCCATAGGCGTCGGCGGTCAGGAAGATGATGTTCTTGGGCACCGGGCCCAGATTCTTTTCCGACGCGTTCGGGATGAAATCGATCGGGTAGGAACCACGGCTGTTTTCAGCGAGGCTGTTGTCGTCCAGGTCGATCTCGCGGGTTTCCTCGTCGATCACGACATTTTCCAGCACCGTGCCGAACCGCTTGGTCGTGGCGAAGATCTCCGGCTCGGCCTCGGCCGACAGGTTGATCATCTTGGCATAGCAGCCGCCTTCGAAGTTGAAGACCGCCGTGTCCGACCAGCCATGCTCATCGTCGCCGATCAGGGTGCGGCTGGCGTCGGCCGACAGCGTCGTCTTGCCGGTGCCCGACAGGCCGAAGAAGACCGCCGTGTCGCCATTGGGGCCGATATTGGCCGAACAGTGCATCGGCATCACGCCCTTGGTCGGCAGCAGATAGTTCAAAATGCCGAACACCGACTTCTTCATCTCGCCGGCATAGCTGGTGCCGCCGATCAGGATCAGCTTCTCGCTGAAATTGACCGCGATGACGGTTTCGCTGCGGCTGCCGTGGCGGGCCGGATCGGCCTTGAAGGTCGGCAGGTCGATGATCGTATATTCAGGCGCGAAGCCGGCCAGTTCGTCCGCGCTCGGGCGAACCAGCAGGGTGCGGATGAACAGATTGTGCCAGGCGCGTTCGTTGATGACGCGCACATTGACGCGATGTTCGGGCTGCGACCCGCCGAACAGGTCGGCGACATAGAGCTTGTCCTTTTCGCCCAGCGCCTTGAAGAAGTCGGCCTTCAGCGCCGCGAAATGCTCCGGCGTCATCGGCACGTTGGTCTTGCCCCACCAGACGGTGGATTCGGTTTCGGCGTCCTTGACGATGAACTTGTCGCTGGCCGACCGGCCGGTATGCTTGCCGGTCTTCACGACCAGCGGCCCGTCCTTCGACAGGATGCCTTCGCCATTGGCGAGAGCGGCTTCGATGAGCGGCGCGGTGCCGAGATTCCAAAACTGCGTAGCGTTGGTCGAAATGCCCTGATTTTCCAGGGTAATAGAGGATTTGGCCTGCACGCCTTAGCTCCTGATGTGATAACCCGGCCGCAACACTTAGCGTTCACGACCAATCCGCCCCTAAAGCGCCGCGATCCATCCCGCGCGGCGTCATTTTGCTGCAGACGGGGACGCAATAGGCGTTTCACTCCCCACCGTCAAATCCGGGGAAGCACGCATTTATCCCAAATTAGGGAGGTTGTGCCGCAGGATCATCCGCATGCGCGCTTCCTTGCGAGCCGGCGTGCCATGGTCTAACGCGTGAAAGCAGGCCCGACCATGGCCGTCCCGATCGTTGGAAAAATGCATGACGCCCACCATCGCCCTTGTGGATGATGACAAGAATATCCTGACCTCCGTGTCGATCGCGCTGCAGACCGAAGGATTTCTGACGCGCCTTTATTCCGACCCGGAAGCGGCCCTGAAGGCGCTGGTGGAAAATCCGGCGGACCTGGCCGTGTTCGACATCAAGATGCCGGGGATGGACGGCCTGGAACTGCTGCGCCGCCTGCGGGAAAAGAGCCAGATGCCGGTGATCTTCCTCACCTCCAAGGCGGATGAGCTGGACGAGGCGCTGGGCCTGGCCATGGGCGCGGACGATTATATCTCGAAGCCCTTTTCCCAGCGGCTGCTGATCGCCCGCATCCGCGCCATCTTGCGCCGGGCGGACGTGAGCCGCACGCCGGAATCCCCGGACGAGCCCGTGTCCGAACCGATCGTGCGCGGCCGGCTGGAAATGGACCCGGCGCGCCATCGCGTCAAATGGCTGGGTCAGGATGTCACGCTGACCGTGACCGAATTCCTGATCCTGGAAACGCTTGCCACGCGGCCCGGCGTGGTCAAGAACCGCAACCAGCTGATGGATGCAGCCTATCAGGATGATGTCTATGTCGACGACCGCACCATCGACAGCCACATCAAGCGGCTCCGCCGGAAATTCCGCGAGGTCGACCCCGAATTCAACGCGATCGATACGCTCTATGGCGCAGGCTATCGTTTTTCGGAGGAGTGACGCGGCGGACGCCGGCCTGCGCTGGTCCGGGCGGATCAGCCTGACGCCGCGCATCCTGGCCGTCAACGTCTTCGCGCTGGCGTTGCTGGCGGGCGGCTTCTTCTACCTCGACAGCTATCGCACCCGGATCGTCGACGCGCGGCTGCAACAGTCCGCGCGCGAATTGCAGCTGCTGGCGATCGGCCTGGAAACCGCGCCGCCCGACCGGCAGAACGCGCTGATCGCCGCCTATGCGCGCCAGACCGACGATCGCGTGCGCCGCTATGGGCCCGATGGCCGGCTGATCGCCGACAGCTTCACCATGCACGCGCCGCGCTACCGGCTGCGCCTCCCTTCGGAAGAGGAATGGCAGCGCCATGTCGCGCGCTTCCTCGACAAGGTGGTCGACCGCATCGTCTCGGCCGACCGCCCGCCCAATTTCGAGGA
>DATEJA010000264.1:0-6022 GCA_035278405.1 Sphingobium sp.
CAACCCGCTGGGTTCGGACAAGCTGCGCAAGCCGCTGGATATGGAGACATATCTTGCCTCGCCCATGGTTGCCGACCCGATCCGGGTGCTGGATTGCGTCATGGTCTGCGATGGCGCCAACGGCTTCCTCATGACCACGAAAAAGCGGGCGAAGGAGAAGGGCTTCGGCAAGTTCGTCGTGCCCCTGGGCTATGGCGAGCGCAGCAATTACCGCGCCGCGGAAAATCTGGCCGAGGTCACGGAGAGCGGCCATCTGGTCGCAGGACAGCAGGCCTTCGCGCAGGCGGGGATCGGGATTTCGGATCTCGGCTCGGTGCACCTTTATGACGACTTCGTGATCGCGATCATGCTGCAGCTGGAGATGTTCGGCTTTGCCAAGCAGGGACAGGGCTGCGACTTCGTGCGCAACACCGACCTGTCGATCAGCGGCGATCTTCCGCTGAATACGAGCGGCGGCCAGATGTCGGCCGGCCAGCCTGGCCTTGCCGGCGGCGGCACGCTTCTGGTGGAGGCGGTGCGCCAGCTGTTCGGCGAAGCGGGCGAACGGCAGGTGAAGGATAATGCGCGCGCATTGGTGAGCGGCATCGGCTGGATACCTTATGGGCGCCACTGGGGAACGACCACGGCTCTTGTACTTGGATCGGAGGGCTAATCGAAATGACCGATTCGACGGATTCCCTGTTTCTCATCGAACGGGCGGCACCCAAGACCCTCCCCATTTCCGCTCCCTTCTGGGAAGGCACGCGCGAAAAGAAGCTGATGTTGCAATATTGCCTGGATAGCGGCCAGTATCAATTCTATCCGCGACCCGTCAGCATCTTCACCGGCAGCCGCAATCTGGAATGGCGCGAAGTTTCCGGCGAGGGCGAAGTCTTCACCTATACGATCGCGCGGGTTGGTCGGGGGCCTTTGGAAGGCGTCACGCCCTTCATCGTTGCGACGATAAGGCTGGATGAAGGCGTCACCATCATGTCGAACGTGATCGATTGCGATCTCGACAGGATCGCGATCGGGCTGCGCGTCGAGCCGGTCTGGGCGCCCTTGCCCGACGGCACGCATCTGTTGCTGTTCCGGCCGAAATAGGATCGCGTCGCATGACGCGCTTCGCTGACGAATTTCGTTGCGAGATAGAAAGATGATTGAAGAAACGGTCACTTATTCGGTGGATGGCAAGAGGCTGGTCAGCACCGTCTACAGGATGGACCAGGACAGCCGCGGTGCGGGAATCCTGGTCTTTCCGGATATTCTGGGCCTTGGCGAGCATGCGCATGAGCGGGCGCGGCGGCTCGCCGAGCTGGGCTATGTCGTTCTGGCGATGGATCTGCATGGTGACGGCCAGGTCTTCGATGCGCCCAAGGCGCTGGCGGAGCTGGAGATTTTCTACGCCGATCCGAGCATCACCCTGCGCAGGGCAGAGGCCAGCTTGGCGATGCTGTGCCAGCAACCCGGTGTGGACGCGGGCCGGATCGGGGCGGTCGGCTTCTGCTATGGCGGAACATTGGCTTTGGAAATGGTACGTTCGGGTCTTCCGATTCACGCGCTGGTCGGCTTTCACAGCGTGCTGCGCTCATCCCTGTCCTGGGATCGCGCCCATCTTTCGGGCAGGAAAATTCTTGTCTGCGTGGGCGCCGAGGATCCCCAGATTCCCGAAGAGCAGCGCCGTGATTTTGTCGGCGAGATGCGGCAAACGGAGGCCGATTGGCAGCTGCATCTCTATGGCGGCGTCTATCATAGCTTCACAGATCGACGGATCGACGCGGCTGGCATGCCCGATTTCGCCCGCTATGACGCAGCGGCCGACCGACGGTCATGGCGTGCGATGAAGGACCATTTCGAAGATGCATTCAGCTAACAACAGCCGACACCATAAGTCCGAGCAGAGCGAGGATTATGTGAACATCAGTGGACGCGACTATTCCGTTCATTCGCTGACCTCGTCGGCGGGCTTCCTGTTCCGCGCCGCCTATCTTCAAATACGGGATTTGTTGCGGACGGCCGAACAATTCGACGTGAAGCCGGCAATGTTTGAGTTGCTGCGGGTCACCAATGAGAATCCGGGGATCCGCCAGGCCCATGCGGCGCGCCTCCTGCTGATCCAGGAATCCAATATGGCGAGGCTTGTCAGGGATGCGTTCGAAATGGGCGTGATCGGCAGGCTGGATGAAGAGGGCAAGCAGCGCCAGGGGCTTTGGCTTTCCCCGCGCGGCAAGGAAATACTCAGGGAGATGATGGAACTCGCGGAAGCGGTTGAAGAGCAGTATATGGCAGTTCTCACCCGTGCGGAAAGCAGCAGTTTGGGGTTGCTTTTAGGTCGCGTCTACAAAGCCGCTCTTTGTCAGAAAATCGAAACGGAGTTGGAGGCGCCGGACAAGGACATAGCCGATGACATTTAGAGCATCGTGCGGAAAAGTGCGAACCGGTTTTCCGCTAAAACGATGCGACAACAAAGAACTAGAGCGCGCGATCCGCGTCCGATTTAACGCAGCGCGCTCTAGCGTGGCGGATGATGATCTCGGCAGGCGGGACGGCCGGCACGGGTTGCAGTGGATTTTGCTTATGACTGGTATTTGGATCACAAATTTCAGTTGTCATGCCAGGAACGCATGTTTTGGCATCTTTTGAGTAATAACATGTCGATGGCCTGAGCCGATCTCCTTTGATGATAAGCATGATAATAACTTATGGGTGATGACATAGGGGAAGGAAAGTCTTGTTATGAATGGTTTATCCAAGCGATTCTCGACGGATCGTCTTTGTCGCATGACTTATGGGAATAGTCTTTCATCGCGTTAAATCGGCCGAGCGCGCATCGACGCTTGACACCGGTTGGGTATTGGACTTATCAATTATAAGATACGTTATGCGCTGAGTGCTTCGCGCGAATGACTGACAAGCAAATCAAATTTATTGGGAGGTGGGTGAATGACGATTAAGACATTTTGTTCGAACGCTCTATGTTCGACGGTCCTGGCCGGCGCTGCGTTGATTGCAAATCCCGCGTTGGCGCAGGCATCCGGTCAAAGCGCGGAGGCGAGCGAGGCTCGTCCCGGAACGCAAATTGGCGACATCATTGTTACGGCGCAGAAGCGGTCCGAAAATCTTCAGAATGTGCCGATCGCTGTCTCGGTGATCCAGGCCGACACCCTCTCTTCGGCGGGGATTCAGGCGGTAAGCGAGCTGGCGCAAGTTGCGCCGGGCCTCACCATGACTCAGGCCGGCTCGAATTCCATTCTCCCGCGTATTCGCGGCATTGGTCAGTCGGGCGCGAACATGGGGCTTGAAAATCCCGTGGCCATCTATGTCGACGGCGTCTATTACGCCTCCACCGCCGGGTCCATGTTCTCCCTGGCCAATATCGAACAGGTTTCCGTTCTCAAGGGGCCGCAGGGCACCCTCTTCGGGCGCAATGCCACGGGCGGTCTGATCCAGGTGACGACGCGCGATCCCAAGCAGGATTTCAGCGGAGAAGCCAGCCTGACACTGGGCAACAAGGAGACCTATGGCGGCAATCTCTACGTCACCGGTGGTCTGGCGCCCAATGTCGCGGCAGACTTGGCCGTCTATTACAAGAATCAGAACCATGGATTTGGCCGGAATCTGGCGAACGGCAAATATGTTGCGGATTCCGAAGACTTTGTCGTTCGCAGCAAGATCAAGGCTGATCTGGGCGAAGACAGCTCGGTCACGCTGGCCGGCGATTATTCGGTCAGCGAACTTGCGCAGCCGGTATTCCGCACCGTCTATGGCTTCCTGCCGATCAACAAGGTGCCCTTCACGGGCGGTAAATTCGACATCGATTCGGACACGCAGCCCTATGCGCGGACCGAACAATGGGGCGGCAGCCTGACGTTCGAGCATGATTTCGGCGACGTCAGGTTCAACTCGATCACGGCGTACCGGAATATTTCGGACGCGACGGTGCTCGACAATGACGGCCTGCCCGCGCCGACGACCATCTTCCTGCCGGCGGCTCAGACTGCCGTGTCGACGACCGCGCATGAGAAGACTTTCACGCAGGAATTCCAGCTGTCGTCCGATGGCGGCGGCCCGCTCACCTGGACGACTGGCTTCTACTACTTCCAGAACAACGGTCATTATGGCCCGCCGGTGGTCATCAATCAGCTGGATGGGACCATTCTGGTCACCATCAATACGAAGCTCAAGACGCGCGCCTATGCCGGCTATGGACAAGCGACCTATGCCCTGAGCGATCGGCTGAACCTCACGGCCGGCCTGCGTTACTCGAAGGAAACCCGCAAGGCGGAGGGCTCGCTCGACGTGACCGTCGGCGGCGTCCAGCAGCTCTTCCTGCCGAGCACAGGCGACGCCTCCTTCGGTGAATTCACCTGGCGTCTGGCGGCGGACTATCGGTTCAGCAGTGCCGCGCTGCTCTATGCTTCCTACAATCGGGGCTTCAAGAGCGGCGGCTTCAATCCGACCGAGATTCCTTACCACAGCTTCGAGCCGGAAAAGGTCGACGCCTATGAAGCCGGTCTGAAGCTGGACCTTTTCGACCGTCGCCTGCGTATCAATCCTTCGATCTTCTACTATGATTACAAGAACCTTCAGGCCATTCTCTATGCCAATGGTCAGCCGCTGACGCAGAATGCAGCATCGGCCAAGATTTACGGCATGGATGTCGACTTTGTCGCGGCGCTGTTCGACGGGTTCACGCTGAACGGCGGTCTGTCGGTCCTGCATGCGCGATATGGCCTTTATCGGGGCGCTCAGATCACGACGCCCGATCTGGTCAACGGCGGGAATATCATCACCAGCGGCGACCTGCGGGATACGCGACTGGCCAACACGCCTGACTGGACTGCCAATCTCGGGGCCCAGTATAAGGTCAATGTCGGCCGGGGCGATCTCAGCTTTGCGGCAAACTATGCCTATAATGACGGTTTCTATTCCGATGCGGAAAATCGCCAGAGGCAGAAGGGCTATCATCTGTTCAACGCTTCGATCGAATATAAGAGCGACAGCGGTTACAGCCTTTCGGTCTGGGGAAAGAATATCGGCAATGTCGCTTATGCCACGCAGCTGTATACCGAAGCTGCCGGCGACAAGATTCGCGTCGGACCGGGAAGGACATTTGGCGTGACCGCCGGGCTTGAATTCTAAGCGATGTCGCAATGCTTGCGGCGGCGATGATCGATCGTCGAACATCGCCGCCGCAAGCGAAATATGATGCCATATATTTGACGAACACAGTCCAAGCCGGCCACGTGCATGAAGGAGAAGATGTTGTGAACTTGCCTGCTACTATGCGCGCGGCCCTGTTGTACGATACTGCTAAGCCGCTGGTGATCGAGGATGTTCCCGTTCCCGTGCCGGGTGATGAGGACGTCCTTATTCGCGTGAAGTCGTGCGGTATCGTCCCCAATCTGACCAATGTCCTCCATGAGTTCGCGAAGATCGCGCCGGGTCTTGGCATGCCGTTGCCGCCTCTGCCCGCCATTTTCGGCCTTGATCCTGCTGGCGAAGTCGTGCGCGTCGGAGCGCATGTCAAGAAAGTTCATGTTGGCGATCGAGTCTATGTCAATCCGGCAAGATCATGCGGCACATGCCGTCATTGCGTCGACGGCGACTTGGTTTCGTGCCAATATTATACGTTCAACGGTTATTTCGGTTTCTCCGACAAGTCTCTCGAGATCTACGAACGTTATCCGTCCGGCGGACTTGCCGAATATATGAATGCACCGTCCTACTCGGTCGTGCCGATTCCCGACAATCTCTCCTTCGATCAGGCGGCGCGGTTCGGCTATGTGGGAACCGCTTATTCCGCCCTGCGCAGGACAGGTGTTGGGCCGGGTTCCACCGTCCTGATCAGCGGGGCATCCGGTACGCTCGGCCTTGGCGGAGTGATCAGTGCATTGGCGCTGGGTGCGAAACGCGTTCTGGCCGTCGCGCGCGATCGGAATCTGCTTGCTGACGTCAAGGCGATTGCGCCTGGGCGGATCGAGATCATGTCGGTGCTGGACGGATCAGTCATGGAGTGGGCGAAGCAACTCACGGCAGGGGA
>DATEJA010000265.1:0-4101 GCA_035278405.1 Sphingobium sp.
CTCCCTTGCGTCGGGGCGTTTGTATGCCGATATTGCACATGCGGGCCGGGCCCCTCTGGCGATCGGACTTCGTGAAGCGAAGTCTGGACGTGATGTCGGACCGCATCGAGTGCGCTCGGTGCAGGTTCGTGGGGATTGTCGCCCCCCTCAAGCCTCATGAAGACCGCGCCGGGCCACTCGATCCACGATCATTTTGAAGGATGGAGTTTAACGCCGTGAACAATCGCGTTCCTATGCCGGGCTATGGTGCGAGCCAGACGGCGCAGACCGATGCCGGGCTGCGCGCGCACATGCTGGGCGTTTTCCGCAATATGGGCATCGGCCTGGTCATCACCGGGCTGGTCGCCGCCTTCATCGGCAATACGCCGGTGCTGGCCGCCGCGATCTTTGGCACCCCCTTGAAGTGGGTCGCGATCTTCGCGCCGCTGGCCTTCGTCTTCTTCTTCAGCTTCCGCATCGAAAAGATGAGCACGGCGGGGGCGCGCATGGCCTTCTACGCCTTTTCGGCGGTCATGGGCGTGTCGCTGGCCAGCATCTTCCTGGTCTTCACAGGCGGCAGCATCGCGCAGGCTTTCTTCTCGGCGGCGGTGATGTTCCTGGCGATGGCGCTGTGGGGCTATACGACCGGGCGTGACCTGTCGAAATTCGGGTCGTTCCTGATCATGGGCCTGGTCGGCATCCTGGTCGCGAGCCTGATCAACATCTTCATCGGCTCGTCGATGATGGCGATGCTCATCTCGATCATCGGCGTGGTGGTGTTCACCGGCCTCACCGCCTGGGACGTGCAGCGCATCAAGTCGGAATATTTCGCTTATGCCGGCCATGAAGTCGCGCAGAAGATGCAGGTGATGGGCGCGCTGTCGCTCTACCTCAACTTCGTCAATCTGTTCCAGATGCTGCTCAGCCTGACCGGCGAGCGGGAGTAATCGGCGTGCGGGATCAGGCCGCCGTGTCGGCCATGCTCTGCCCAGTCTGTCATGTGGGCCTCTCCATGACCGACCGGCAGGGGGTGGAGATCGACTATTGCCCGCAATGTCGCGGCATTTGGCTGGACCGGGGCGAACTCGACAAGATCATCGAGCGATCGGCGCGGGACGCTCCGCCGGTCGCCGGTCCCCTCGGCCAGCCCAGCTATCGGCCCGACCGCGACTATCGCGATGACGGACGATATTATCAGAAGAAGCGCAAGAAGAGCTTCCTTGAGGAGCTGTTCGATTAGCTTTCGAGGCCGGGCCGGCATGCTGGCCCGGCGCTTTTGTTTGTCCTTCCGGCGCTTCCCCCGATTGAAAAGCGACGCCGTTACCGCTTAGACGGTGGCTCCCGACCTCGCCGAAAAGTAGAGCCATGCCCGAAAATATTGCGCCGCACCTTCAGCATGTCACGCCCGTGATATTGGCCGGCGGCAGCGGCACGCGGCTCTGGCCCTTGTCGCGCAAGTCCTATCCCAAGCAGTTCGTCCCGCTGCTGGGTGAGGGCACGCTGTTCCGATCGGCCGCCGCGCGGTTGACGGGCGTGGGCGAGGGCTTTGCCTTTTCGCCGCCCGTCATACTCACCAATTCCACCTTCCGCTTCATCGTCGCGGAGCAACTGGCGCAGGAGGGGCTGGACCCCGAAGCCATCCTGATCGAGCCGGCGGTCCGCAACACGGCGCCGGCCATATTGGCGGCCGCGCTTTATCTGGTGGCGCGTCGGCCTGACGCGATGATGCTGGTGGCGCCGTCCGACCATGTCGTGCCCGACGCGGACGCCTTTCGCGCCGCGGTGGACAAGGGCGTGGGCGCGGCGCTCGCGGGGGATCTCGTTACCTTCGGTATCAAGCCGACACGGCCGGAAACCGGCTATGGCTATCTGCAACTGGTGGCCAGGCCCGATGAGGACGGTCGCCCGGTCAAGCTGGCGCGCTTCGTCGAAAAGCCCGATGCGGAGCGTGCCGCCGCCATGCTCGCCACCGGCGATCACCTGTGGAACGCGGGCATCTTCCTGTTCGCCGCCAAGGACCTGATCGCCGCCTTCGAAACACATGCGCCGCAGGTACTGACCGCCGTCAAGGCAGCGGTCGATCAGGCGGAGGGTGACCTGGGTTTCTGCCGGCTCGCGGCGCAGCCGTGGGAAGCCTGCTCCGACATCTCGATCGACTATGCGATCATGGAGCGGGCGTCGAACCTGTCCGTAGTCCCCTATGCGGGCGACTGGTCCGATCTGGGCGGCTGGGACGCGGTGTGGAGCCATCTGCAGCCCGACGCGCAGGGCGTCGCCGTGTCGGGGGCGGCGACGGCGATCGATTGCCGGGACACGCTGCTGCGGTCGGACAGCGAGGGGTTGGAGCTTGTCGGCCTTGGCCTCGACAATGTCATCGCCATCGCCATGAACGACGCGGTGCTGATCGCGGACAAGTCGCGGTCGCAGGATGTGCGGCTGGCGGTCGATGCGCTGAAGCGCAAGGGCGCGCCCCAGGCGGAGAATTTCCCCAAGGATCATCGCCCCTGGGGCTGGTTTGAAAGCCTGCTGGTCGGCGGCCGTTTCCACGTCAAGCGGATCACCGTGCTGCCCGGCGCGTCACTCAGCCTGCAGAGCCATTTTCACCGTTCCGAACATTGGATCGTCGTCGAAGGCACCGCCAAGGTGACGGTGGACGAGGAGATCAGGCTGCTGTCGGAAAACCAGTCGGTCTATATTCCGGTGGGGACGAAGCATCGGATGGAAAATCCGGGCCGCATCCCGCTGGTGTTCATCGAGGTCCAGACCGGGTCCTATGTCGGCGAGGACGATATCGTCCGCCATGAGGACCGATACGCGCGGGGGTGATTCAAGGGGGCCTTTGCTCCCGATCCGTCATCCCCGCGGAGGCGGGGATCCCATCTCCCATAAGAAGGGATTTGGTGTAGCGACGGGAGATGGGTTCCCGCCTTCGCGGGAACGGCATCAGCATTGGATCAGTGTGCCGCGCCCCAACTCGGGCCGTGGCCGATTTCGACCCCCAGGGGCACGCTCAGCTGCACAATCGGTTCGGCGGCGGTTTCCATGACGTGGCGGATCACGGCGCTGGCCTGGTCGACATCGCCTTCGGGCAATTCGAAGACCAGTTCGTCATGGACCTGCAGCAGCATCTTGACGCCATGCAGCCCTTTCGCCGCCAGCGCCGGGCCCATGCGGGCCATGGCGCGCTTGATGATGTCGGCGCTGGTCCCTTGGATCGGCGCGTTGATCGCGGCGCGTTCGGCGCCCTGGCGTTCGTGCTGGACCGGGGCCTTGATGCGCGGGAACCAGGTCTTTCGGCCGAACAGCGTCTCCGTATAGCCCTGCGAGCGTGCCTTTTCGATCGTCTCGGTGATGTAGAGGCTGATGCCGGGAAAGCGCTCATAATAGCGGCTGATCATGTCCTGCGCTTCGTCGGCGCTGATTTCCAGCCGGCCGGCGAGGCCCCAGCGGGAAATGCCGTAGAGGATCGCGAAGTTGATCGTCTTGGCCCGGCCGCGCGTGTCGCGGTTGACCTCGCCGAACAGCTGCTGCGCGGTCGCGGCGTGAATGTCCTCGCCCGCGAGGAACGCTTCGCGCAGCTGCGGGACGTCGGCGATGTGGGCGGCGAGGCGCAGTTCGATCTGGCTATAGTCCGCCGCCAGGATGACATTGCCCGGCTCGGCGACGAAGGCGTGGCGAATCTGGCGGCCGACTTCGGTACGGATCGGGATATTCTGGAGATTGGGGTCGGTCGAGGAGAGGCGGCCGGTCTGCGCGCCCGACAGCGAATAGCTGGTGTGGACGCGGGTTGAATCCTTGTTGATCTGGGCCTGGAGCGCGTCGGTATAGGTGGACTTGAGCTTGGAAAGCTGGCGCCAGTCCAGCACCTTGCCCGCGATTTCCGCACCCTGGGCCTTCAGTTGCTCCAATATGGTCACGTCGGTCGAATAGGCGCCCGACTTGCCTTTCTTGCCGCCCTTGTAGCCCATCTTGTCGAAGAGGATCGCGCCCAGCTGCTGGGTCGACCCGATCGCGAAGGGCTGGCCCGCGATCCCGTGGATTTCGCCCTCCAGCTTGGCGATGTCGGCGGTGAATTCGGCGGAGAGGCGGGAGAGCGCCTCGCGGTCGACCTTGATGCCCTCA
>DATEJA010000266.1:0-10293 GCA_035278405.1 Sphingobium sp.
CGTCTATAATTTCTTCGCCCTGCCGCCGGTGACGAAAAGCTTCTGCCCGGTCGCGATCGAGGTGGGCGCGAAAATCCTCGCCATGCCGTCAAGCCAGCTGCTCGCCTATGCGCCCGAGGCGCTGACCGCGCTGGAAAAGCCGTTCCAGGAATTTTACGAAGCCTATGCCGACTATCTGCGCCGGCTGGCCGATTGGCAGTCGCGCTTCGGTGGGACGGTGACCGTGGTGGTGTCGCCCACGCCGCTGCCACCGCCGCCCAAGCCGCCCGCAGAGATAGGCGCCGGCTTCGTGACCAACGCCGCCGCGATCAAGCCACCCTCCGCGCTGGCGCCGGGCGCGCCGGTTCAGGTCCAGGTGCCGACCTTCCCGCTGACGCCGATGCGCGAGACGTTCATTCCCGCGAAATAAGGTGGGATCGCGCTTTCAGTCTCGCTGGTCGAACCGGCGGCGCGCCTCTTCCACCGCTTCCAGATGGCGCTCGGCCCAGACCCATACGCCGCAGAAGGCGGCCGACAGGCTGTTGCCGAGTGGGGTCAGCGCATAGTCCACGCGCGGCGGCACGACGGGGTGGACGGTGCGGATGACGAGGCCGTCCCGCTCCATCTGGCGCAGCGTCTGGGTCAGCATCTTCTGGCTGATCCCTTCCACCTGCTCGGCGATGCGGGTGAAGCGCAGCGTGCCCTTCTCCTCCAGCAGTTCCAGGACCAGCAGCGTCCATTTGTCGGCGACGCGGCCGATCAGGTCATTGACGAGTCGCTCGATCCGGGGGTCGAGCGGCGCGTCCGGATTGTCGGCGATCCAGGCCTCCGCCTGTTCCCTGTCGGCGGGATCGAAGCGCGGACTGCGCGGATTTTCCATTTCTTACCCCAAGGTGTGTATGGCACTTTACGGTGCCTTCTTTCCAAAAGAGAGTATAGGTCCCATTTGCCCGGTCCACCATCCTTTGAAGGAGAAGACCCATGCAAAAGAGCGGCAACACCATTCTCATCACCGGCGGGGGTTCCGGCATCGGCGCGGCGCTGGCGCATGAATGGCATGAGGCGGGCAATCAGGTGATCATCGCCGGGCGGCGAAAAGCGGCGCTGGACGAAGTGACGCAAAGGCATCCGGGCATGGTCGCGCGGACGCTCGACATGGAAGATCCGGCCGCGATCGCGGATTTCGCCGAGAAGCTGGCGGCCGATTTTCCCGCGCTGAATGTCGTCGTCCATAATGCCGGCATCATGGTGGCGGAGGAGCGCGTCGACCTGCCCATCGCGGAATCGATGGTCATAACCAACCTGCTGGGCCCGATCAGGCTGACCCACGCCTTGTTGCCGCACCTGCTGGCGCAACCCGCCGCGACCTTGCTGACCGTTTCGTCCGGCCTCGCCTTCGTTCCCTATGTCATCACCCCTACCTACAGCGCCACCAAGGCCGGTATTCACAGCTGGTCGATGGCGATGCGGGAGCAACTGAGGGGCACCAGCGTCGAAGTGATCGAACTGGCGCCTCCGGGCGTGCAGACGGACCTGATGCCGGGCATGGCCGAAAATCCGAACATGATGCCGCTCGACGCCTTCATCGCCGAGGTGATGGACCTGCTGGCGCAGCAGCCGCCCCTGCAGGAAATCTGCGTCGAGCGCGTCAAGATCCTGCGCGAGGCTGAACGGCGGGGTGAGTTCGATCAGGTCTTCGCGACGCTCAACCAGCTGCACTGACGGTCGACGGCGCCTTGGGGGGCAGGGGGAAGAGCCGGACGAAGCGTTCGGCCAGCCGCCTGTCCCCCTCCAGCTCAAGCGCGCCCGAGACCTCTTCGAACGTCTGGCCGCCGTAGATGACAGCGACAAGCGCGTTCTGATCGCCTGAGAAGATCACATCCGCGCCGGCCGCTTCCCCCCGGTCGGCGTGGAAATCGCCGCCCGTCAGGTCAATGCGGAACTCCTCCTCGCCAAAGCGCAGGCCTATGGTCGCGTCGAGATCGCCGATGCGGCTGCGGTCGATCATCGTGCGCATCGACAGGACGACCGACACGTTGCTCATCGGCATGCCCGGCTGCATGGTCGGGGATCGGCAGGCCCAGCGGCCCAGCACCTGGAACAAAATCTCCGACTCGCGGCCCCAGTCGGTCAGCTCGTAAATCTGGCTGGCGGCGGGCGGGGGCAGGCGGCGGCGAATGAGGACGCTGGCGGCTTCCAGCTCCTCCAGCCGCTGCGTCAGCACATTGGCGCTGATTCCGGGCAGGCTGGCGCGCAGATCGGTGAAGCGCTTGGGCCCCAGCATCAATTCCCGCATGATTGGCATCGCCCAGCGATCGCCGATCAGGTCCAGCGCATGGGCGACGGCGCAGCCGTCCTGATATGCCCGCTTCTTCACGTCCCGCGTCCTTGGTTATATTTTCTAACTTTGATGTTGCATAATATAATTGTTAGGTTCACAAAGATCAAGCCGGTGAGTCGCTCCTCCTCCGTTGATGGAGCGCCACCGGGGCCTCAAAAAAAATTCCTCGAGGAGACATGTGATGCCTGAAGCAACGGCTCCCAAGATGATCTTCGTCAATCTGCCGGTGACGGACCTTGCCGCAGCGATTGCCTTCTACGAGGCGGTGGGCGCGGTCGCGAACAAGGATTTCGCCGACGAAGGCGCGCAGATGCTGAGCTTTTCCGACACGATCCATGTGATGCTGCTGACCCATGAGCGGTTCCGCAGCTTCACCCCGCGCGCGATCCCCGACGCGCATGCGACCGCGCAGGTCCTGCTGGCGCTGAGCGAGGCGAGCCGCGCAGATGTCGACGCCACCGTGCAGAAAGCGCTGGCCGCCGGCGGGACCGAGCCCAATCCGCAACAGGATCATGGCTTCATGTATGGCCGCAGCTTCGCGGACCTCGACGGCCATATTTGGGAAGTCAGCTGGATGGACCTGGAGGCGGCGCTGGCGACGCACAAGGAAGCGGCCGCCTGACCCCGCCCCTGCATAGAGGAGAGATGAGATGGCCTATATGGACGGTTTCGTGATCCCGGTGCCCAAGGGCAACAAGGCAAAATATAAGGAGGTGGCGGCCTATGCCGCGCCGATCTTCATCGAATATGGCGCGTTGCGCGTGGTCGAATGTTGGGCGAACGACATCAAGCCGGGGAAGGTCAATGATTTCCGCACGGCGGTGATCGCCGAGGAGGGCGAGGATGTCGTCTTTTCCTGGATCGAATGGCCCGACAAGGCGACGCGCGATGCCGGCGCGGAAAAGGTGATGAAGGACCCGCGCATGCAGCCCAAGGAAGGGGAGGACATGCCCTTTTCCGGCGCGCGGCTGATCTATGGCGGGTTCGAAGTGCTGCTCGACGAGAAAGCCTGAAATCTTTCGATGCAAGGAGACGGAGCGATGACCGATCTGACCGGCAAATTCTTCTGGTATGAACTGATGACCAGCGACCCGGAGGCGGCGATCCGCTTCTATGGCGACGTGGTGGGCTGGACGACCAAGGTCTTCGGCGATGACCTGACCGGCGACCCCTATCATGTCGTCAGCGCCAGCGCGGGGCAGATGGGCGGGATCATGGCGATTCCCGCCGAACTCAAGGACCATGGCATGCGGCCCTGGTGGGGCGGCTATATCGGGGCGACCGATGTCGATGCCGACGTGCAGCGGCTGACCGCCGCGGGCGGCAGCGTGAAGCGCGCGCCAGAGGATATTCCCGGCGTCGGTCGCTTTGCCGTGATGGCCGATCCGGGCGGCGCGATCTTCATGCTGCTGAAGGGCTCCAGTCCCGAAGGAATGGAAGCGCCCCCGCCGATGGCGAACGGCCATGTCGGCTGGCATGAACTGTACAGCGGCGATTTCGCCGCCGACCTGGCCTTCTACACGTCCCAGTTCGGCTGGGGCACGGGCGAGGCGATGGATATGGGCGAGATGGGCAAATATCAGCTCTTTTCCCTGTCCGGCGCGACCGATTTCCACAGCATGAGCGGCGGCATCATGCCGTTGCCCAAGCAGATGCCGATGCCGCTCTGGCTCTTCTATTTCGTCGTGCCCGACATCGACGCGGCGACGGAAAAGGTGAAGGCGGGCGGCGGGACGGTGCTGAACGGGCCGGTCGAAGTGCCCGGCGGCGCGTGGATCATCCAGGCGAACGATCCGCAAGGCGCGATGTTCGCGCTCGTCGGCATGCGTCCTGGCGCCCAGTAAGGAGAGGATCGATGTCGAAGATTTCACCCTGCCTGTGGTTCAACGGGCAGGCGGAGGAAGCCGCGCGCTTCTATGTCGCCACCTTCGGCGACGGGTCGGTCGACGCCGTCAGCCGCTATCCGGAAGGATCGCCGGTGCCCGCGCCGTTCAAGGCGGGCGATGTGCTGGTGGTCGAATTCACGCTGTTCGGGCAAAGCTATCAGGCGCTCAATGGCGGGCCCGAATTCGGCTTTACCGAGGCGCTGTCGCTGTCGGTGTCGTGCAAGGACCAGGCGGAGCTTGACCGCTATTTCGACGCGTTGACCGCCGATGGCGGCTCGCCGGGCCCGTGCGGCTGGCTCAAGGACAAATATGGCTTGTCCTGGCAGCTGGTTTCGCAGGAGATCATGGATCTCTACAAGACCGGCAACGGTCCCGGCATCCAGCGGATGATGGCGGTGATGATGACCATGCAGAAGCTGGACCTCGGCCGGATGAAGGCCGCTTTCGAAGGAGAGACGCCATGAGCGGCGCGGAGCATGAGCTGTCGGTGACCTGCCATGTCGCGGCGCCGCGGGAGATTGCGTGGAAGGTGTGGACCGACCTCAAGCAGGAATGGTTCTGCCCCAAGCCTTGGCGCGCGGAGGTGGTCGAGGAGGATATGCGTCCCGGCGGGCGCAGTTGCGTGCGGATGTTCGGCCCCGATGGCGAGGATACCGGCCCGATGGAGGGCATCTTCCTGGAGGTGGTGCCCGGCGAGCGGGTGGTGACGACGGACGCCTATGCCTCTGGCTGGATCCCGCAGCAGCCTTTCATGACGGCGATCTGGAGCTTCGCCGACGAGGGCGAGGGGACGCGCTTCACCGCGACGGCGCGCCATTGGGACGCCGATGCGCTGAAACGCCATGAGGAGATGGGCTTCCATCCCGGCTGGGACCAGATGGCCGCGCAGTTCAAGGCTTTGTGCGAGACGTCGGCGGCGAGCGCCTGAAACGTCGGGACAAGAGGAGCGACAGGCAGATGGGGGGAGGAGCGTCATGACCGAGCCTGCGCAGCTGGCGGCGATCGAGGATATTCGCCGGCTCAAGGCCCGCTATTTCCGTCACCTCGACACCAAGAATTGGGCGGAATGGCGCAAGCTCTTCACCGACGATGTGGAGATTGACGTGGACGTCAGCGCCGACGGGGCGCAGACGCTGCGCCACCCGCGCGGTGGTGACGCCTTCGTCGCCTATATCAGCGACTATCTGCGGCCGCCCTTCACCACGGTCCATCATGGCCACACATCGGAAATCGCGCTCACCGGCGCGGATGAGGCGACGGGCATCTGGGCGATGGAGGATGTGGTGAGCCCTCGTCCCGGCGCGACGATGCGCGGCTATGGCCATTATCATGATCGCTACCGCCGGGTGGATGGCGAATGGCGGATCGCGGCGTCGCATCTCAAGCGCCTGCGCATCGACTATGAGGGCGATTGGGGCGACAGGAGCGCCTGACCGGGACGCTGGCCTGAACGGGGAAGGGGCGCCGGGCCGTGGCCGGGCGCCCCTTCGACTGTCCGTGCAGGGACAGGAGGTCAGGAGGTCAGGAGGTCAGGCCTTCACGACCTTTTCCACGGCCGATCGGAACTTCGCCATGTCCTCGGCCGAGCCCACGGTCACGCGCGAGACGGTCGGCCAGATCGGCCAGGCGCGGCCGATCTGCACCTTTTCCGGGGTGGCGAGCAGGGCGGCCTGCATGTCCTTGGCGGGCTTCTTCCAGTCCATCATGAACATGTTCGCCTGGCTGCCCGGCTGGACGTAGATGCCCTTCTTGGTGAGCCAGGCGATCGTTTCCTCGCGGTTGGCGATCATTTCCTGGCGCCGCGCCTTGATGAGCGCGGCTTCGGGATAGACCGCGTTGCCGCAGGCCATCGCCGTTATCGACAGGCCGCCCGCCGACGGACCGAACAGCATGATGCGCTTCTGCACCTCCGGATCGGCGAAGGTGAGGCCCAGGCGCACGCCCGCCATTCCGAACAGCTTGGAGAAGGTCCGCATGACGATGATGTCCTTGCGGCCCGCGATCAGGCTGGCGGCGCTGGGTGCTTCGGAGAAGTGGATATAGGCTTCGTCGACCAGCAGCATGGCGTCGGCCGGCTTGTTGTCGAGCAGCCATTTGATGTCGGCGAGCGGCGTGACCGTGCCGGTGGGATTGTTGGGCGAGCAGATATAATAGAGGCCCGCATTGGGATTGGCCGCCAGCATCGCCTTCACGTCCGACCCCTTGCCGATCGGCTGCGCCGCCTTGGCGATGGGCGCCTTCATATAGTCGGCGGTGCGCCAGGCGGATTCGAAAGTCGGGTCGGCCGTCACCAGCCCCTTGGTCGGCGAGCAATAGGCGGCAACGATGCTGACCAGCGGGCCGCCCGACCCCGGCCAGAGCATCACGTGGGTGTCGGGGATGCCCTCCACCCTGGCGACCGTCGAGATGAGATCGCCCTTGTAATTGTCCGGGTCATACCAGTTGCCGAGCGATGCGGCCTTGGCCGCCGCCTCCACGCCCGAGGGGAAGGGCCCGGTCCAACATTCGTTGGAGCCGATGCGCACCGCGCCCTTGATCCCGCGCGCGGCCTGCTGCTGCGCGAAGGCGGGCTGCAGCAGCAGCGACTGGGCGGCGGCGCCTGCGCTCACCAGGGCCGCCACCTTGGCCATCTGGCGACGGGAATATCCGCGATCCATCAGGTCTTCGCGGGCGTGCTTTTCCAACATCAAGGTCATGTCGTCTGTCCCCTTGTTTCACCAACCGCATGTATTTCCGATGGGGGAGACGAAGGAGCCCGCCGTTTCCGCAATATGTCTGGCGCTTTTTCCTGATTTTCGTGCAATTCACGCTTGATTAACCCCGACAGCCCCTTGGAAAGCAGCCCCGCGATCTGATAGCGCTCTTGTCATGCCCAGCACGCCCGCCGCCGCCGCCCGTCAGATCCTCGTCCGCCTGCAGGAGGTGATGGCCGCCCGCACCAGCGCGCAGGCGAAGCTGAACAAGGTCGTCGAGATCATCGGCGAGATTCTGTCCAGCGAGGTCTGCTCCATCTATCTCGTGCGCGAGGGCGTGCTGGAACTGTTCGCGACCCGAGGCCTGAAGCAGGAGGCCGTCCACGTCACCCGCATGGCGATGGGCGAGGGTCTGGTCGGCCTGATCGCGACCAATGTCGAAACGCTGAACCTCGATGAGGCGGCGTCGCATCCCGACTATAGCTATCGCCCGGAAACCGGCGAGGAGCTGTTCCACAGTTTCGCCGGCGTGCCGATTGTACGGCGCGAGCGGGCGATCGGCGTCTTGTGCGTGCAGCATGTGGAGCCGCGACGCTATGAGGAAGTGGAGATAGAGGCGCTGCAGACCGTCGCCATGGTGCTGGCGGAACTGATCGCCCATGCCGAACTGGCCGATGATGGCCCGGCGGATTCGCGGGTGCAGGACACCGGCACGATCGCGCTCAACGGCCTGCAGCTGGTGATGGGCATGGCGCGTGGCCATGCCGTCTTTCACCAGCCGCGCGTCCATGTCGAACATACGGTGGCGGAGGATACGGAGGCCGAGCGCCAGCGCGTCATTTCCGCCTTCACCAAGATGCGCGAGCAGATCGACCGCATGACCGGCACGGCCGAATTCGGCATGGAAGGCGAGCATCAGGAGGTCCTGGAGACCTACAAGATGTTCGCCTATGACGAAGGCTGGGCGCGGCGCATCAATGAGGCGATCGATAGCGGCCTGACCGCCGAGGCGGCGATCGAGCGGGTGCAGCAGCGCACGCGGATGCGGATGCGGCAGATCGACGACCCGCTGCTGCAGGACCGGATGCACGATCTGGAGGACCTCGCCAACCGGCTGCTGCGGATCGTGTCGGGGCAGCTGGGCACCGCCGCGCAGCTGGGGTTGCGGCAGGACGCCATATTGATCGCGCGCAACCTTGGACCCGCCGAACTGCTGGAATATGACCGGCGGCGCCTGAAGGGCGTGATCCTGGAGGAGGGATCGCTGACCGCCCATGTCACCATCGTCGCGCGGGCGATGGGCGTGCCGGTGCTGGGCCGCGTGCGCGACATCCGCCATCAGGTGAATGAAGGCGACCTCATCCTGATGGATGTGGCGGAAAACAGCCTGCTCATCCGCCCGACCGCCGACATGGACGAGGCGTTCGAGAACAAGCTGCACGTGACGCAGAAGCGCCGCGCCGAATTTGCCGCGATGCGCGACCTGCCTTCGGTGACGACCGACGGGCAGCGGATCGAACTGATGGTCAATGCCGGCCTGCGCGAGGATGCGCAGGCGCTCGACCTGGTCGGCGCGGACGGCATCGGCCTGTTTCGCACCGAATTCCAGTTCCTGGTGTCGGCGACCCTGCCGCAGCGGGAAAAGCAGCAGCGGCTCTACAAGGATGTGCTGGACGCGGCGGGCGACCGGCCGGTCATCTTCCGCACCGTCGACATCGGCGGCGACAAGGCGCTGCCCTACATGCAGCGCGACGAGGATGAGGAGCTGGAGGATAATCCGGCGATGGGCTGGCGCGCGTTGCGGCTGGCGCTCGATCGCGACGGCCTGATGAAGGCGCAGGCGCGCGCGCTGCTGGAGGCATCGGCGGGCAAGGTGCTCAACGTCATGTTCCCGATGGTGTCGGAGCCATGGGAATATGAAGCGGCGCGCGCGCTGGTCGAACATCAGCGCGAATGGCTGGTGGCGCAGAAGAAGAAGCTGCCGACCGCGATCCGCTACGGCGCGATGCTGGAAGTGCCGGCGCTGGCCGAAGTGCTGGACCTGCTGCTGCCGCGGCTCGATTTCCTGTCGATCGGCACCAACGACCTGACCCAGTTCCTGTTCGCCGCCGACCGCGCGCATCCCAAGCTGGCCGAACGCTACGACTGGCTCAGCATCGCCATATTGCGCTTCCTGGACCGGGTGGTGCGGACCTGCGACGCCTATAAGGTGCCGGTGGGCGTGTGCGGCGAGATGGGCGGGCGGACGCTGGAGGCGATGGCGCTGATTGGCCTGGGCGTCCGGCGCCTGTCGATCACGCCGGCGTCGGTCGGGCCGGTCAAGGCGATGATCCGCGCGATCGACGCGGGCGAGCTGCAGGAGCGGATGCGCGCCTTGCTGGACGATGGCATTGTCGACATTCGCGCCGCGCTGGTCGACTGGGCCGGGGAGCGCGGGATCGAATTGAATTGAAGCCCTTAGGACGGACGTCTCGCCCCACGCGGCGTTGACAATGCCCGTCCCGCAATGAGACAAGACCGGCACCAAAGGTCGCGGAGCAGCATGGCAGAACAACCCGAAACGGAAGCCGGCATGGCCATGCCGGAGGCGCAGCCCATCACACCGGGCGCGAAGCTGCGCGCCGCGCGCGAGGCGCAGGGCCTGTCGATGCAGGATGTGGCGACCCGCACCCGCATCGCCCAGCGCCAGCTGGAGGCGATCGAGCGCGACGATTATTCCGCCCTGCCGGGGATTCCCTATGCCGTCGGCTTCGCGCGGGCCTATGCCCGCGCCGTCGATCTGGACGAGGTGGCGATCGCCGCCGACGTGCGCCATGCGGTGCATAATTCGGAAATGGGCGCCAACCGCTATGAAGCGTTCGAGCCGGCCGATCCGGCGCGGGTGCCCTCGCGCGTGCTGGCCTGGACGGCCGCCGCCATCGTCGTGATCCTGATCGCGGCCTTCGCCGTGTGGCGGACCCAGTTGCTGACGCCGCCCACCGGCGAGGAGATCGCCGCGCAGGAAGCCAAGCCCGCCGCGACCGTCGCGCGGCCCGCCGCCGGCAAGCGCCCGGCCGCCCCGGTGGTGCAGACCGTGGTCTTCACCGCCAATGACGATGTGTGGCTGCGCATCTATGACGAGGCGGGCGAGCGGCTGAAGGACGGCCTCATGAAGAAGGGGGAAAGCTTCACCCTGCCGGCCAATGCGCGCAATCCCATGATCCTGACCGGCCGCCCGCAGGCGCTGAGCGTGACCGTCGGCGGCAAGCCGATAGCGCCGCTGGGCGCGCCCGATCGCACCATTTCCGACGTGCCGGTTTCGGCCGCCGCCCTGCTCGCCCGCGCCGCGCCGGCAACGCCGGGTGCTGCGCCGGCCGCCGCTCCGGCCGTGCATGTCCCTGCCGCGCCGCAAGCT
>DATEJA010000267.1:0-3310 GCA_035278405.1 Sphingobium sp.
TTGGTGTAGGTGAGGACATCGCCCTCCCCCTTGAGCGGCACCATCGCGACCTGGTCGACGCCGAGATAGGGGATGACGTCGACCTTGCGATCGTCCGCCAAGGCGGGGGCGGCGATCGCCAGGCTGGCCAGGAACAGGGACGCGCGCAACATCATGCCGGATCGTCCCCCTGCGCATGATAGCTGCCGAACCGCCGGCCGCTGGCGGAGAAGGTGACGCCGTTCAGCAGCAACTGCACCTGCCCCGCGCCCTTCAGCATGCCGGCTGCGTCGCGCAGCGCGCTTTCGGACGTGCGGTCGGCGCGCACCACCAGCAGCGCGACGGCGGCATGGCTGGCCAGCACCGCACCGGCCGAAGCGGCGAGCAACGGCGGCGAATCGAAGATGATGACGCGGTCGGGGCGGCCTTCCGTCAGGCGCCCCAGCAGCGCATCGGTCCGCGCCGAGGCGAGATATTCGGTGTCGTTGTTGCTGCGCTGACCGGCGGGCAGCACGGCGAGCGACGGGATGTCGGTGCGGATGACGATATCCTCGATCGCGACCGAGGGGTCGGCGAGCGCGTCCATCAGGCCCGGGCCACCGGCGAGGCCCAGCGCCTGCGGGATGCCGGGCTTGCCGAAATCGGCGTCGACCAGCAGGATGTCCCGGTCCCGCTCCGCCGCGAGGCTGAGCGCCAGGTTGATGGCGCAGAAGCTCTTCCCCTCCCCGCTATGCGCGGAACAGAGGAGGATGCGGTTGCCGCGCGGATCACGCCCCAGCTGCGTGAGCAGGTCGCGCTTCAGCAGGCGGAATTCCTCGCTCATCGCGGTGACCGGGCCGTCGGGCAGCAGATAACCGGCTTCAGCGAGCGCGATGCGGTCGATCGGCTGGACCGGACCGCGCCAGTCGGGGGCGCGATATGGCGGTTCGACAGGTGCGGGCTGGCCGAGATCGACCGGGGGAGCCACCGGCGCTTCGACGGGGACGTCCACGTCGGGCGCGGCGCGGCCGCGCAGGGCGGCGCTGAAGTCATAGATTTCGGTCGCCCGCTCGATCAGCGATCCTTTGGCAAGGGAGCTATGCTTGTTCATCGTCCGCTCCTTCTCAGGCCAGGCCGCGCTGGATGAATTCGACCAGGATCAGCAGCAGGCAGACCGCCGCCAACCCGCCGCTGGCGCCGGCGAACCATTTCAGGCGCTGCCGATCCACCAGCTTCTGCCCGGCGCTGACCGACTGGGTGATCGAGCCGATGACCGGCAGGCCGATCGCCCGCTCCAGCCGGGCGGCGGTGGGGAAGCTGCCCTTGAGCTGGCCCATGGCGAAGGCGGTGCCGATGCCCGCGCCGATGCCGATCACCAGCACGGCGAGCAGCAGCAGCGGCCGGTTAGGCGCGGTCGGCGCCGTGGGGGCGCTGGGCGGATTGATGACGCGGAACTGGACCGAGCCCGTTTCGGACTTCACATCGCCGCGCAGGCGCACATCCTCCCGGTCGGCGAGCAGCTTGTCATATTGCGCCTTCAGCACCTCATAGTCGCGGTCGAGCTTTTCCTGCTCGGCGGCGAGACCGGGTTCGTCCGTCTGGCGCGAGGACATGGCGGCAAGGTCCGACTGAAGCTGGCTCTTGCGGGTCTGGAGCGCCTGCACCGTCGCGGCGCGATCGGCCTGCATCGACTTGATGGAAAGATAAGCCGGATTGGGCTGACCACCGCCGCCCGCCGCGCCCCCGCCCTGCCGGCGGAGCGCGTCGACCTGGCGCTGGGCGGCGATCACGTCGGGATGGTCGCTGGTCCAGCCGCGCGCGCGCATGCCGGCAAGGTCGGCCTGCGCCTGGGCGAGAGCGGAAGGCCCGCCCGAGGCGCCGACGCCCGGCAGCATCGCCGGGGTGCCCGCCAGCTGGCCGTTCATTGCGCTCAAGGCGCTCTGCGCCTGCACCAGCTGCGATTCGATGGTGTTGATCTCGGTCCGGGCGGCGTCCATGCGCTGGCTGATGGAGCCGGCGCCGGGCAGCAGGCCGGCATAGCGCTGTTCGAATTCGACGCGGCGCTGTTCGGCGGCGGCGAGCTGACGGCCGCGTTCGGAAAGCTGCTGGTCGAGGAAGGCGAGGCTCTGACGCGTTTCGACCTTATCGGACGAGAGGTTGGCTTCCTGGAAGATGTCAACCAGCTTCTGCACGACCTGCTGCGCGATGCGGGCGTTGGCGCCGTCGGACAGGCTGGAGTCGGCCGACTTGGCGCTGATGTCGATCATGCTGGGATCAAGCTGCGCCATGACGGTAATGCCCTCGCGCAGCTTGGTGATCCGGGCCGCCAGGTCGCGCGGGCCGTTGACCGTGCGGGCAAGGTCGGTTTCCTTGACGACCCGCTCCAGATTGGCGGTGCTCGCCAGCGTCTGGCGCACGCGGTCCAGGTCCTGCTGCGACTGGACCTGGGTGATGCCCACCTTGTCCTGTAGCAGCGAGGCCGTGTTCACATAGACGCGAGCCTTGCTCTCATAGCTGTTGGGCACCAAAGCCACGCCCAGCCAGCCGACCAGGCACAGCCCCCAGGCGACGCCCAGCGCCAGCCAGCGCCGCGTCCAGATGCCGTGCAGCAGGACCAGCAGTTCGTCGTAAAGACCCGCCATCTTAGAACATGCTTTCGGGGATGATGATGACGTCGCCGGGCGAGAGCATGACGTTCGCCTTGCTGTCCCCGCGCTTCAAAAGGTCGCCGATGCGGACCTGATATTCCTGCTGCTTGCCCGTATCCTTGTTGAAGCGGACGAGGCGCGCGCGGTTGCCCGCCGCATATTCGGACAGGCCGCCGACCGAGATCATGGCGTCGAGCAGCGTCATGTTCGCGCGATAGGGGATGGACGCCGGCTTTTCGGTGGCGCCGACGATCCGCACCTGCTGGCTAAAGGTGCCGGAGAAATTGTTGACGATGACCGACACCAGCGGATTTTCGATATATTTGGTGAGCGCCACCTTCATGTCGTCGGCGAGCTGCTTGGGCGTCTTGCCCACCGCGGGCATGTCGGCGATCAGCGGCGTGGTGATGCGTCCGTCGGGGCGGACCTGCACCTTTGCGCCCAGTTCCGGGTTGCGCCAGACGAAGACGGTGAGGTCGTCGAGCGGGCCGATCACATATTCCTCGCCCGGCCCCTCCTGCTGGGAGACGAAGGATGCGGGGGGAAGCTGTTGCCCGCCGCCGCTCACCGCGCAGCCCGACAGGGCGACCGCTGGCAGGGACAGGCCGATCAGCGCCCGGGAAACCGACAGGAAACGCATCATCTTCACCTCTTCGAGCGCGAACGCCAGCGCCCGCCAGGAAGACAAGGCAGGCCGTCAGGCG
>DATEJA010000268.1:0-2650 GCA_035278405.1 Sphingobium sp.
CGAAGACCGCTTCGACAGCCTCACCACCATGTATCTGATGAGCCGGTCCGACACCATCTACGCCGGCACCGACCAGATCCAGCGCAACATCATCTCCGAGCGCGGCCTCGGACTGCCAAGAGAAGCACGCGGATGACCGAACATATGGGCAATTGGCCCCCCACCATCCCCCACGCCGCCCAGGCAGCCGCCGAAAAATGGCCCGACCAGCCCGGCATCATCGAAAGCGACCGGCAATGGAGCTTTGCTGAAGTGTGGGCCGACGCCCGCGCCGCCGCCTCCGCCTTCCTTGCCAGCGGCGTGGCCCATGGCGACCGCATCGCCATCTGGGCGCCCAACGGCCGCACCTGGATCTTGGCAACGCTCGGCGCGCAGAGCGTCGGCGCGACCATCGTCCCGCTCAACACCCGCTTCAAGGGGCAGGAAGCCGCCGACATAATCCGCCGCTCAAAGGCAAGGCTGCTGTTCGTCCCCGAACGCTTCCTCGACACCGACTATCGCGCCCTGATCGCGGGGGAGGACCTGCCCGACCTCCAGGAAGTGATCCTGATCGACACCGGCTGGGACGCGTTTATCGCACGCGGCAAGGGCGCTGAGGACCCCGCCGTCGACCAAGCCCTCGCCCAGATCAGCGGCACCGACATCAGCGACATCATCTTCACCTCCGGCACCACAGGCCGCCCCAAAGGCGTGCTCACGTCGCACCGACAAGCCGTCCAGATCTTCGGCGACTGGGCCGTCCGGGTCGACCTGCGCGCAGGCGACCGCTACCTCGTCGTCAACCCCTTCTTCCACACATTCGGCTACAAGGCGGGCTGGGCCGTCTGCTTCACGCGCGGCGCGACCATCGTGCCGATGGCGCTGTTCGACGGCGCCGAGATGGTCCGCCAGATCGAACAAAACCGCATCAGCTTCCTCCCCGGCCCGCCGACCATCTACGTGATGCTGCTGCAGGAACTGGCCGGGGACAAACCGCGCGACTTCTCCTCGCTGCGCGTCGCGGTGACCGGCGCCGCCCCCGTCGCTCCCGCCCTGGTCGAACGGATGCGACAGGAACTGGGCATGTCCAACATCGTCAACGGCTATGGCATGACCGAGTGCGGCGCCATCGCCATGACCCGCCAGGGCGACGATGCGGAGACGGTGGCCCACAGCTGCGGCTATCCCCTGCCCGGCCTTGAAGTCCGCTGCGTCGACGAAGCCGGCCGCGACCTCCCCCCCGGCCAGGCCGGCGAACTCTGGATACGCGGCCCGTCCGTCATGCAAGGCTATCTCGACGACCCCGCCGCCACCGCCGAAGCCATCGACGCGGACGGCTGGCTCCACACCGGCGACATCGGCACGATCGACGCGCGCGGCTATCTCGCCATCACCGACCGCAAGAAGGACATGTATATTTCCGGCGGCTTCAACTGCTACCCCGCCGAGATCGAAAGCCTGCTCGCCGCCCACCCCGCGATCGAGACGGCGGCAGTCATCGGCATCCCCGACGAGCGGTTGGGCGAAGTCGGCAAGGCCTTCATCGTCCTGCGCCCGGGTCAGAGCATCGAGGCCAGCGACATCATCGCCTGGGCCCGTGCCAACATGGCCAACTACAAGGCCCCCCGCCACATCGCCTTCGTCCCCGCCCTCCCCCGCAACGCCGGCGGCAAGGTGCTGCGCGGCGCGTTGCGGGAGATATAATCCTTAAAGCCCCTCCCGCCGCCGAATTGACGCCGTTCCCCGGCCTCCACCGGGGAACGAACCCATCCAGGTGAAGCCGGCGCTAAACCCGCACCACCCGGCACACCGGCACCGGGAAATCCTCCGCCTCGATCCACCGCCACAGCGCCGTCCCGCTGCGATGGCCCGACAGGTCGATCCAGTTCCCGAACCCCGGATCCCGATCGCTGCACACCACCACCACGCGCCCGTCATCCTCATAACGCGCCTGCGCTCCGTTCACCCACACCTTGCGATGCACATGGTCGAGCGATTCCATCCACCAGTTATCCAGCTGGAAATTCCACATCCGGCAGGCCGGCGGCATGACCTCGATCACCAGCGCCTCGCCCGGCGCCAGGTCATAATGAAGATGCCCATACCAGATCTTGGGATCGCCCCCGGCCCGATAATAGACGTCCTGATCCCCCTCATAGATCCGGTTCGACTGCCCCATGAACCATTGCGACCAGTCGGCGAACGTGTTCGCCGTCCCCCGCACCCATTGCGCCGCGCCCGTCAGCTGCGCCTCGATCCGCTCGGGCGTCAGGACAGCGGGCACCAGAGGCCCCGCGCTGATCCGCTCGACATGGATTTCGGCCGGCACCTCCACCTTCTTGTCGGTAAAGGTCTGCCGCACGATCAGCAGCGTCGTGTCCTCGCTCATCGGCAGCCAGTTGCCCGGCTTGGGGCTGGCGCTCACGATGATCTCGAAACCGCCATCCTCCCCGACCGCCACATCGGCAAATTCGATCTCCCCGGTCGACGCCATCGTCCCGTCGATCGCATAGCGGTTCGCCTTGGCCCCGATGCTCAAATAAGGCACCGTCCCGCGCTTGCCCCAGATGCGATAGTCGCGATCGCCGCGCACCACGACCTGCTGGTAAAGATTGTCCGGATTGTCCGCCCCGATCTTGATCGCATCGTCGCACAGCAGGAACAGCCGCGG
>DATEJA010000269.1:0-5331 GCA_035278405.1 Sphingobium sp.
AGCATCTGCTTCGCTTCGGAATAGACGCGCGCGAAATTGTCATAGCCTTCCTGCAGGAACTCCTGGTGCGGCTTTGCCCAGAGCGAGTCCGGCCAGGCATTGCCCCAGCGGCCGTCGTCGGAGAAGACCTCATAGTCGTACCAGCCGTCGAAGCCCGCATCGATCAGGGTGGCGACCATCTCGCGGCACTTGTTATGCCCCCAGCCGGGCTGGACCCGGTCGCACCAGGACCGCTCCTGGAGGCGGGCATCGTTCACCTGCAGCGCGATGATGCGGTCGACATATTGCCGCAGCTCCTGGTGCACATTCGGTTCGGGCCAATAATGCCACACGTCGGGGAACAGATAGACATTGTCCCGGCCGGCCTGCTCGATGACGTCCATGGCGATGGTCAGATTGTGGATCACCGCGCCACGGCGCCGCGCATAGGGTTCGAACGCAATATTCAAGCCGACTTCGCCCGCTGCATCGGCGATCACCTTCAGGCCCTCGACCACTTCGGAAATCGGGTGCCCCTGCATTGACGGATCGCCATGCCCGCCGGGCCCCACCAATATGCCGGCGGGCTTGAAGCGGGCCAGCCGCTTGCAGCTTGCCGCGATATTGGATGACAGGTCTCTCCAGGTCAGCTTGGCCGCCTCGGGATTGAGCGGCACCGGCAGGATCGTCCAGTCATGCGGCACGACGATGCCGGCCTCCAACTGATGATTGTCAAGCGCCTCCGCAATGGCCTCTTCCTGGCCCGGCGCGATCTTCTGTTCGAACAGGCCCACGCCCTGGACACCGATCGCGGCGCACTGTTCGATATCTTCGATACAGCTGTTGTTGGGGGTGCTCCAGCAGCAGACGGAATATTTATATTCCGCCGGCGTGGCCGCCTTCTCCTTGTTGTTTTCCATCAGTCCCTCAGTTGATCTTTGCGGTGGTGTCGAGCGGTGGGAGGTCTCCGCCGGAGATGAAGGTGCCGATGATATTGCCCTTGGTCACCGGCAGCAGTAGCTGCGAGGGGTGATCGGCATTGTGGTGCACGGTCACGCGCGAGGTCGGGACGCGCGCGATATGCCCCATTGCCATATGCTCGATGATGTCCTGCGCCTCTTCATTGTCCGCGCTCTTGATGCGCAGGCCGATCTTCTCGCCGGGCTTCACATGCAGGCCGATCGCATTCACCTCGATGTCGAACTCGTAGATGCGGCCGGGTTCGAGCGGATCGCGGCTAGTATGCTTGTGGTAGGGGCGCCAGGGGCGGGATTCTTCGGTATCGAGTTCGCGCTGCGACCCGCGCAGCCATCCCCGCGTGATCGTCCGTTCATTGCCCTCGGCATCCTGGTGCAGCAGGGTCACGAACCACAGCACTTCGTCGGCCGTGGTCGAACCGTAGAGCTTGAGCGCGACCGGGCCGCAAAATTCGGTCGCCTCGACGAATTTGGGCGTCCAGAACTTCACCTCCCCGCGATGGAAGCCGCCATCCTCATAGCTGCTGGAGCTTTCGCTCGGCCAGAATTCATGTTCGGAAAGCAGGCCGCCGTCGTGCAGGTAGAAGGGGGTCCAGCGGGTTTCGGGCAGAGGCCAGGATTGGCCCTTCTTCCATTCGCCCGTGCCCTGGATGAACAGCTGAACGGGCGGTTCTTCCAGCATGCCGGTGTCATTGCCCTTGAGCCAATGGTCGAACCAGCGCAGCGCCTCATAGGCATATTGGTAGAGCGGCCGGTCGAGATAGAGCGGTGGTCCGATGGTCAGCCGGCTCGGGCCCTTCCACTTTTCGAACGCCCGGATGTCGCCGCCAAGGTGAATGCCGTAAAGGCCCCAGTCGGCGCCGAAATAGCCAGGAATGCTGGTGTCGGCGGAAAAATCCACCGAACGCTCCCGGTAGAAGGGGGAATCGAGCGGCTGGAGCGTCAGTTCGTTGACCTGGGGGCTGTGCCCTTCATCCGGCTTTTCCAGTGCGTGCACCAGCCAGGGATTGGCGCGAATATCCGGGTCCGCCAGGGCCGCCTTCACCGCGGCATCATATTTCTCGTCGCCCCAGTCCTCGCGCAACTGATTCTTCGTGTTCAGGAACGGGTTCTGGCGGCGGTGCCAATATTCAAAGAAAGTATGGGCGTAGATGCCGCCATGACAATAGAAATCGCGATAGCCGTCGCTGAGGCCGTACATGGCGAAGATCGCCTTGAGAGCGTCGGGCTTCAGCGTGGCGACACGCTTGGCGAGCACGGCGAAGTAGGAGGCGCCAAGCATCCCGACCTTGCCGTCGGACCAGGACTGCGCGGCCAGCCAGCCAATGGCATCGCAAATGTCCTGTACCGTCTCGCGATTGGGCTCGATATTGCTGAAATAGCCGGTGGACCCGCGCGCGCCCCGGATCGTCGCGATCACCATCACATAGCCGCGGCGCACGAAGAAGTTGGGATCGCCCGACTCCAGCCAGGCGCGCGGATAGGTGAAGCCGACCGGCATCATCGGCGCCGTCTGCGGTTCCAGAGAATAGGGGCTCGGCGCAAACAGAACCGGAAAGCGGCCGTCCGCATCCGGCCGATAGACATCCGCCCGCAGCTCAATGCCGTCCCCAACCGGGATCGTTATTCCGCGCTCAACAACAACCCCATATTCGCGGGGAGAAAGGTTCCAATCTGTCGAAAACAATGTAATCTCCCGAAATCTGGCGAGTGCCCCCGGAATGCCGGATGGGTTTCGCTCCCGAGTCTTACGACGCCGGATCTGACCGATTGCACCCCGAGATACCTCCCATAGAATCTTCCGTCAAAGATTTTTATGGGCTTCGGAATTTCTTCATACGAAGCGTTTTTCCATGCCGGCCTTCAGCGGGCATGGATAATGTGGTCAGCCGCGATGTCCCGGGGCAATTGCCTTTTCAAAGACGGGCGGCGAGGCAAGCCTATTCAGCCTTTATCAGGCATTTTCGTCCCGATTGCCGTCGGGCCGGTTCTTCATGACTGGGGAAATTGCGGTCCAACGCAGACGGTCGAGATAGGCATCGCTGGGATTGTCGATTCCAGGTTGCGGGGGACGTTCATTGCGAATATCTCTTCAAGGGAAGACATGTTCCGATCGCGTTGCGATGGCCTCGCTCGGGACTTCATATCGATCAACCGGCAGATTTATTGCGCTTATGTCCGCCTAACAATCGGGAGCGATCATGACATATTTCGGACGGTGCAGCTGAGATGCGCTTTGAGGGGAAGGTCGCCATCGTCACCGGCGCCTCGCGAGGATTGGGATTCGCTTTTGCGGAAGGACTCGCCCGCGAAGGGGCGAAGATAATCCTGGCCGATATCATCGGCGCAGAAGATGCCGCGGCCAGGCTTGCGGCCGACGGGCATGCCGTCGTCGGTTGTCACGCGGACGTGACCTCTCCGGCCTCCGTGCAGGCGATGGTCGAGCGCGCCCAGGTCGAGTTCGGGACCGTCGATATATTGATCAACAACGCCGCGATCGCCGCGGACATGGCGATGACGCGGTTCGAGGATATCTCCTCCGACTCCTTCATGCGCATGATGCAGGTCAACGCTCTCGGGCCGTTTCTCTGTGCCCAGGCCGTTTCGCCGATCATGCGCGCCAGGAAATATGGCCGCATCGTCAACATGGTGTCCGGAACGGCCTTTCGCGGAATGCCTTTCGTCAGCCATTATGTGGCGAGCAAGGGCGCGGTCATGACCCTGACGCGCTCTCTGGCGCACGAGTTGGGCGAAGACGAAGTGACGGTGAACGCCGTTTCGCCGGGTTACACGCTTACCGGCCCGAACATGACCAATGAAGCCTATATGGAGAAAGTCAGGCCGGAAGTGTTACGGTTGCGCGCGCTTAAACGCGACGCTTATCCGGACGATGTGACCGGGGCCGTGCTTTTCCTGGCTTCCGACGATGCGAAATTCGTGACCGGTCAGATCCTGGCCGCTGATGGTGGGAGTGTATATCATTGAACGGAAATGAGATGACGAGCGAACAGATTGTGATCGCCTTTTGCGAGGCGTGGGAGCGAAGCGATCTGGAGGCCATTCTTGGCATGCTGGCCAGCGATGTCGATTATCAAAATGTGCCTGCGCCGGCGATGATCGGCCGGGAGGCTGTGCGGGAATTCATCGCGCCGCTGATCGCGGCGACGACGAAGATCGAGTTCATCATGAAAGCGATCGGCGTCTCCGCCGACGGTTCCACCATACTCACCGAACGGATCGACAAGCTCCATTATGGCGAACAGGTCGTCGTCCTGCCTTTGATGGGGATTTTTGTCGTGAAGGACGGGCTGATCAGCCAATGGCGCGATTATGCGGACTCCGCTTCGGTTAACGAACAGTTCGCGCAGCTGTCGAACTGACCCGTTGCTGGGCTGAGGGCTGATTTTCGGTTCATGGGGCACGGCGCGCCAGCCTAGGCGGGCCGCACGGAACGGCGCCCTCATTTTGAGGAAATGGGTTCCCGATTGTCGCGCGACGAAAGACGCGCCTTCATCGTGAGAATCCCGTCGGCGCGGCTTCAGCCGCATTGACAAACTCAGCCCGAATGAATAAATATGAACTGGTTCACATATAGAAACTAACAGGTGGGAGAGAGTGATGAAAATTGTACAGGTTTGGCGCGGGGGCGCTTCGGTCGTGGCCATCCTCTATGCGGGAATGGCCATGGCGCAGGCGCCCGCAGAGCCGGGGCAGTCGGCTCCGCCATCCGCGCAGCGGAATGAGGGAGGGGATATCTCGCTCGGCGACATCGTCGTGACGGCGCAGAAGCGCTCGGAACGGCTTCAGGACGTTCCCGTGGCGGTTGCCGCCGTGACGCCCGAAACGCTGACCAAGACAGGCATCGAATCGACCGCCGCCCTGATGAGCGTCGTTCCGGGCCTCAACGTCAATGATTCGCCCTTCGGCTTTCGCCCCTTCCTGCGTGGCGTCGGCACCAGCAGTTCAGCCGCGGGCAACGAGAATTCTGTATCGACCTACGTAGACAATATCTACATGACGTCGATGAACGGCGGTCTTCTCAATCTTTCCAGTATTGAATCGATCGAAGTCTTGAAGGGACCTCAGGGTACGCTGTTCGGTCGCAATGCTACCGGCGGCGTCATCCATGTGAAAACGCGCGATCCGTCGCACGATCTGGGTGGCTCTTTCTCCCTCAGCTTCGACAATTATGAGACGGTAATCGCGAAAGCCTATCTGACCGGCGGCCTGAGCGACAATCTGGCGGCCGACATCGCGGTCTACTATCGGGACCAGGGTGACGGATACGGCACGAACCTGGCCACCGGGTCGGACGTCGGGAAGGACAAGAGCTTCACCGTCCGATCCAAGCTGTTGTTCACGCCGACCGACAACG
>DATEJA010000270.1:0-3999 GCA_035278405.1 Sphingobium sp.
GTGCCGCTGGTTCCGGCTGCGCAGATCATGGACGCGCCGATGGACTTCGACGGGCTGAAGGCGCTCGGCTCCGGCCTTGGCACCGCCGCCGTCATCGTCATGGACAAGTCGACCGACATCGTCCGCGCCATTTCGCGCCTCTCCTATTTCTACAAGCATGAGAGCTGCGGCCAATGCACGCCCTGCCGCGAAGGCACCGGCTGGATGTGGCGCGTGATGGAACGCCTGCGCACCGGCGAGGCGGACTTGAGCGAAATCGACATGCTGCACGAAGTCACCAAGCAGGTCGAAGGCCATACCATCTGCGCGCTCGGCGACGCGGCGGCCTGGCCGATCCAGGGCTTGATCCGGCATTTCCGCCCCGAAATCGAACGGCGGATCAACGAACGCGGCGCGCCCATCATGGAGGCGGCGGAGTAACCATGCCTAAAGTCAAAGTCGACGGCGTAGAACTCGAAGTCCCGGCGGGCGCGACGGTCCTCCAGGCGTGCGAGATGGCGGGGAAGGAAATCCCGCGCTTCTGCTATCATGAGCGCCTGTCCATCGCGGGCAATTGCCGCATGTGTCTGGTCGAGGTGAAGCCCGGACCGCCCAAGCCACAGGCGTCTTGCGCGCTTCCGGCGAGCGAAGGCCAGGACATCCGCACCGATAGCGAGATGGTCAAGAAGGCGCGCGAAGGGGTGATGGAGTTTCTGCTCATCAACCACCCGCTCGACTGCCCGATCTGCGATCAGGGCGGCGAGTGCGACCTTCAGGACCAATCCGTGGCCTATGGCCGTGGCGGCAGCCGCTTCGAAGAAAATAAGCGCGCCGTCACCGAGAAATATATGGGTCCGATCGTCAAGACGGTCATGACCCGCTGCATCCAGTGCACCCGCTGCGTGCGCTTTGCCGAGGAAGTCGCGGGCGTGCCGGAAATCGGCGCCATCTATCGCGGCGAGAATATGCAGATCACGACCTATCTCGAACATGCCGCGAAGAGCGAGCTGTCGGGCAATGTGGTCGACCTCTGCCCGGTCGGTGCGCTGACGTCGAAGCCCTATGCGTTCGAAGCGCGTCCCTGGGAACTGCGCAGGACCCCGGCGATCGATGTCATGGATGCGGTCGGCACCAACATCCGCCTCGACAGCCGCGGCCGTCAGGTGCTGCGCGCGGTGCCGCGCATCAATGACGACGTGAACGAGGAGTGGGCGTCAGACAAGACCCGGCACAATGTCGACGGCCTGGTGCGCAAGCGGCTCGACAAGCCCTATGTCCGCAAGGACGGCAAGCTGGTTCCGGCGACCTGGGAAGAGGCTTTCGCGGCGATTGCGGCGGTCCAGCATGGCGGCAGCGTCGCGGCGCTGGCCGGCGACCTGCTTGATTGCGAGACGATGTTCGCGGGCAAGCTGCTGGTCGAGAAGCTCGGCGGCACGATGCTCGAAGGGCGTCAGACGGGCCTTGCCTATGACGTGTCGAGCCTGTCGGCCGTAGTGTTCAACACCCCGCTCGCCGATCTCGAAACGGCGGACGTGATCCTGCTGGTCGGCACCAACCTGCGCTGGGAAGCGCCGCTGGTGAACACCCGCATCCGCAAGGCGATCAAGAAGGGCGCGAAGGTCTTTGCGCTGGGTCCGCAGGTCGACCTCACCTACAAGGTCGAATGGCTGGGCAATGACGCATCGCTGCTCGCAAAGCTGCCGCAGGGGGTGGTCGAGGCCTTCGGCAAGGCGGCCCGTCCGGCGATGATCGTCGGCGGCGGCGTGCTGGCCAAGGACGGCGCGCATGGCGACACGCTGGCGCTGGTCGAGACGCTGGGCCTCGTGAAAGACGGCTGGAACGGCTACAATCTGCTGCACTTCGCGGCGGCGCGCATGGGCGGGCTGATGCTCGGCTATGCGACCCAGGGCGGCATCAAGGCGGTGGCGGCGGCCAAGCCCAAGCTGCTTTTCTCGCTTGGCGCGGACGAAGTCGACTATGCGGCCTTTGAGGACAGCTTCAAGGTCTATGTCGGCCACCATGGCGACAAGGGCGCGCATGCGGCGGACGTGATCCTGCCGGGCGCGAGCTATGCCGAGAAGGCCGGCACCTATGTCAATCTGGAAGGCCGGGTGCAGCGCGGCGAAAAGGCCGTGTTCGCGCCGGGCGATGCGCGCGAGGACTGGTCGATCCTGCGCGCACTGTCGGAAGCGCTGGGCGCGACCCTGCCGTTCGACAATTTTGGGCAGCTTCGTGCCGAAATGACCAAGGCGGTTCCGGCGCTTGGGCAAGAGGGCTTGGCCGATTATGGATGGTCCGTCCCGTCGTTGCCGACCGGCGCTGCCGGCGAGTTCGGTTCGCCGATCAAGGACTTTTACCTCACCAATGCCATCTGCCGCGCCAGCCCGACCATGCAGCAATGTTCGGCCGAACTGATCCACGGTGAGAGCTTCGCGGAGGCCGCGGAATGACCGCTTTCTTTGTTTCGCTCGGGCTCCCTTACGACGGCGCCTGGTTGCTTTCGACCGTCCTCTGCATCCTGTTGATCGCGCTGCCGCTGTTGCTGGCGGATGCGATGATCATCTATGCCGATCGCAAGATCTGGGCGGCGATGGCGCTGCGCAGGGGACCGAACGTCGTGGGGCCCTTTGGCCTGCTCCAGTCCTTCGCGGACGGCATCAAGGTGTTCCTGCAGGAAACCATCATTCCCTCGGCAGCCAATCGTGTGCTGTTCCTGATCGCGCCGATCATCACCTTCACGGTCGCGTTGATGGCCTGGGCGGTGGTGCCGTTCCAGGTGGGCGTCGTGCTGGCGAACATCAATGTCGGGCTGCTCTACATTCTCGCGATTTCGTCGCTCGGCGTCTATGGCGTGGTGCTGGCGGGCTGGGCGTCCAACTCCAAATATCCCTTCTATTCCGCGATCCGCGCCAGTGCGCAGATGATCTCTTATGAAGTCTCGATCGGCTTCATCCTGATCACGGTCGTCCTTTGGGCTGGCAGCTTCAACCTCTCGGCGATCGTGGAAAGCCAGAAGGGCTATTATGGCTTTCTGAACGGCAACGGCTTCAACCCGCTGCTCTTCCCGATGGCGATCATGTTCCTGATCTCGGCCATGGCGGAAACGGCGCGCGCGCCGTTCGACCTGACCGAAGCGGAATCAGAACTGGTTGCAGGCTACCAGACCGAATATTCGTCCATGGCATTCGCGCTCTACTGGCTCGGCGAATATGCCAATGTCATCCTGATGTGCGCGCTGAACGCGATCCTTTTCTGGGGTGGCTATCTGCCTCCGTTCGACTGGGCGCCGCTTTACTATGTGCCGGGCATCCTCTGGCTGTTCGCCAAGATCTTCTTCTTCTTCTTCGTCTTCTCCTGGGTGAAGGCGACGGTGCCTCGCTACCGTTATGACCAGCTGATGCGGCTGGGCTGGAAGATATTCCTGCCGACCTCGCTCTTCTTCGTCTTCCTGGTTTCGGGCTTCCTCATGTTTACGCGCTACGGAGGCGCTCAATGAGCCTCGGCTATTACGTCAAATCCTTCACCCTCTGGGAGTTCGTGAAGGCGCATTGGCTGACCTTGAAATATTTCTTCAAGCCAAAGGCGACCATCAACTATCCCTACGAGAAGAACCCGATTTCGCCGCGTTTCCGGGGTGAGCATGCGTTGCGCCGCTATCCCAATGGCGAAGAACGCTGCATCGCGTGCAAGCTGTGCGAGGCGATCTGTCCGGCGCAGGCGATCACCATCGAGGCGCAGCCGCGCGACGATGGCAGCCGCCGCACCACGCGCTACGACATCGACATGACCAAGTGCATCTATTGCGGCTTCTGTCAGGAAGCCTGCCCGGTGGATGCGATCGTCGAGGGGCCGAACTTCGAATTCTCGACCGAGACCCGCGAGGAGCTGATCTACGACAAGGCCAAGCTCCTTGAAAATGGTGACAAGTGGGAGCGCGCGATCGCCGCGAACCTTGCCGCCGATGCGCCCTATCGTTAAGCCGCGACCCGATCGAAGGGGGATAATGATCCTGTGATTCAC
>DATEJA010000271.1:0-14349 GCA_035278405.1 Sphingobium sp.
GTCGGGATGGAGCAAGCTTTCTACGTCTATGTGGCGGTGATGATCGCGCTCTCGTTGATCGTCTATGTCCGGATGCGCGAGACGCGGGAGCATAGTCTGATCCTGGAGGATTGAAGTGGGCTCGGCGCCAACGCCTGTGAATTCCATCTCCGATTTAACATAATATATATTATCGAACGAACCCATCTCTGCCTCTGGCCTTCGGCGTCCCGAGCCCCTATCAGTCCTTGTCCTCCTCCTGCTCCGGAATTCCCATGTCCTCCAATCCCCAGGCAAGTCCCGCCGACATCATGCCGCTCGCCAATGTCATGGCGCGACTGCGCGATCCCGAGACCGGCTGTCCGTGGGACATCCAGCAGGATTTCGCCAGCATCGTGCCCTATACGATCGAGGAAGCCTATGAGGTTGCCGATGCGATCGAGCGCAATGACATGGCGGCTCTGCGCGACGAACTGGGCGACCTGCTGCTCCAGGTGGCCTTCCACAGCCGCATGGCCGAGCAGTCAGGCCATTTCGCGCTGCAGGATGTGATCGACGGGATCACCGAAAAGATGACCCGTCGGCACCCGCATATCTTCGGCGAAGGCGTGCCGCGCGAAGACGGTCACCGGCATTGGGAGGCCATCAAAGCGGCAGAACGGGCCGATCGCGAGCCCGACGCGAGTGCCCTGGCGGGCGTCGCCCATGCTCTTCCTGCCCTTTTGCGCGCCGAGAAGCTTCAGAAGCGCGCCGCCCGAACCGGCTTCGACTGGCCCGACACGAAGGACGTGATCGCCAAGATCGAGGAAGAACTGCAAGAGGTCCATGAGGCCACTTCGCATGAGGAGCATCAGGAGGAGGTTGGCGACCTGCTATTCGCCGTCGTGAACCTTGCCCGCCATCTGAAGGTCGACGCGGAGGTCGCCCTGCGCGCGGCCAATGCCAAGTTCGAAGCGCGGTTCCGGGCCATGGAAGCAATGGGCGGAGAGCGTTTCACGGACCTTTCCCTCGACGACAAGGAAGATCTGTGGCGGCGCGTCAAGCAGCAGCAGGCAAAGCGCTGATGCCGGGCACCGGCCGATGGCGGGCGGGCGCGCGCCTCTTCTGAAGCTCAGTCCCGCCGTTTGTTGAAGCGGGCGAGCGCGGAATCAGACAGGCGAACGTCGAGGACCATCTCGGCATCTTCGGCATGGCTCGCCAGCACTTCGCCATGTTCGTGGAGCCAGGCCAGCGCCGCGCCGTCGGCAACCGGCAAGCGCAGCTGATGAACCTGCGCGCCTGAAGTGAGGCGCGCGCCGATCGCCCGCTGCAGATCGTCGATGCCCTCTCCAGACAGTGCCGACAGGATGATCACGTCGGACCGACGCGACGCCATCTCGCGCAGGCGCTCCGCTTCTTCGGCATCCAGAAGGTCGAGCTTGTTCCACGCCTCGATGATGGGCGGCGGGTCATCCCCCTCCTCTCCCTTCAGCGCGCCCTCGCCCGCCACGCCGAGTTCGCTCAGCACGTCCAGCACATCCTCGCGCTGTGCCTCGCTGTCGGGATGGGCGATGTCGCGGACATGGATGATGAGGTCGGCGGACAGCACTTCTTCCAAGGTCGCGCGAAAGGCGGCGATCAACTGGGTCGGCAGGTCCGACACGAACCCGACCGTGTCGGACAGGATCGCCTTGTCCAGGCCCGGCAAGGCGATCTGCCGCATCGTCGGGTCCAGCGTGGCGAAGAGAAGGTCCTCGGCCATGACATCCGCGCCGGTCAGCCGGTTGAACAGGGTCGACTTGCCCGCATTGGTATAGCCGACCAGCGCGATCACCGGCCAAGGCGCGCGCTGGCGGCGGGCGCGGTGCAGGCTTCGGGTGCGGGTCACCTGGTCGAGTTCGCGCCGGATCTTGGCCATGCGATCGCGGATCATCCGCCGGTCCGCCTCGATCTGGGTTTCACCCGGACCGCCCAGGAAGCCGAAGCCGCCCCGCTGCCGTTCCAGATGGGTCCAACTGCGCACCAGCCGTCCCGCCTGATAGTCGAGATGCGCAAGTTCGACCTGAAGCCGCCCTTCATTGGTGGCCGCGCGTTCGCCAAAGATTTCGAGGATCAGGCCGGTCCGATCGATCACCTTGGCCTCGGTCGCCTTTTCCAGATTGCTTTGCTGGACGGGGCTCAACGCGTTGTCGACGATGACCAGTTCGGCTTCCTCGGCCCGCGCCAGGGTCGCGATCTGTTCGACCTGACCGCTACCGAACAGGGTCGCGGGCTTGCGATCGCGCACGCGAAACGCCTGGGCGCAGCGCACGTCGATACCGATCGCGAGCGCCAGCCCCCTCGCCTCTTCCAGCCGCGCCTCGCTGTCGCGACGTTCCATGCCCTGGGTTTCGGCGCGCACGACGATGGCCCGCGCGCCGCGCGTCACCTCATCGGCAGAGTCCCGGTTGAAGACAGCCATGCCGGCTCAACGCATCAGACGGCTGCCCGCTTCATCCGAAGCGGGCGCCGGGCGCGAGAAAAGGATCAATCCTCGCCCTCGCCTTCGCCGCTGAGATCCAGCGCGTGGAGCGGCTGAACGGTGGAGATGGCATGTTTGTAGACCAGCTGCACCATACCGTCGCGTTCCAGCAGCATGCAGAACAGGTCGAAGGCGGCGATTTCGCCCTGCAGCATGACGCCGTTCACCAGGAACATGGTGACGGGGCTGCCGGACTTGCGCACGGCGCTCAGGAAGATTTCCTGCAGCAGGCGGGGCTTGCCATTACCGTCGCTGGCCTTGCGCAGATCGGTCAGATCCATCGACTGGGCCGGCATGACGGTGGAAATCGCATGCTTGTAGACGAGTTGCGATTGGCCATCGCGGCGCAGCAGCACGGAGAAATTGTCGAACCAGGTGATGATTCCCTGCAGCTTCACGCCCTTGACCAGGAACATGGTCACGGGAGTCTTGCTCTTGCGCAGGCTGTTCAGAAAAATGTCCTGAAGATTGTTAACTTTTTCGGCCATGGTCACCACCAGTCCTTATTGGCGGGACGTTACCCGCTCTCGCACCCCTGGGCAGGGTGTCTTGCCTGCCCCCGCTTGTCGGGAGCGATCAGGAACCTACCGCAATTGCGAAGAGGCGTCCATGCCCCTCATGCGCTCCCTATCATCCGCTTGCGTCAATTGTCTTTTCCGTCGGTGATCCCGAGCAGCTTGAGCTTGCGGTGCAGCGCGGACCGTTCCATCCCGATGAACGTCGCGGTGCGGGAGATGTTTCCCGAAAAGCGGCGGATCTGGATTCGCAGATATTCCCGCTCGAAACTCTCCCTCGCCTCGCGCAGCGGGGCGCCCATGATGGCCGACTGGCCCATGCCCTCGCCGCCCCCATTGCTGGTCAGTTCGCTGGGCAGCATGTCCAATTCGATGCGGCCGATCCGCTCGCCGGGCGCCAAAATCATCGTCCGCTCGATGACATTGCGCAGTTGGCGGACATTGCCCGGCCATTCGTTCGCCTGCAGCGCCGCCATGGCGTCACTGGCGATCTCGGGGGCTGGCACGCGCCGGTCGGCGGCGAAGCGCGCCAGATAATGTTCGACCAGCGGCGGAATATCGTCGCGCCGCTCGGCCAGGGGCGGGATCAGCAGCGGCACCACATTGAGGCGATAGAACAGGTCCTCGCGGAAGCGGCGCTCCTCAATCTCCACCGCCAGGTCGCGCGCGGTCGAGGAAATGACCCGCACATCCACCTTCACCTGGCGCTGGCCGCCCACGCGCGTGAAGCTCTGATCCGTGAGCACGCGCAATATCTTGCCCTGCGTCGTCAGCGGCATGTCGGCGATCTCGTCGAGATAGAGCGTGCCGCCATGGGCCTGCTCCAGATAGCCGGGGCGCACGAGGCCGCTCGGGTCCTCGACGCCGAACAATTCCTCCTCCACGCGATCAGGGTCCATGCGCGCGGCCGCGACGATGATGAAGGGCGCGTCGGCCCGCCCGCTCCAGCTGTGAAGCATGCGCGCGGCGACTTCCTTGCCCACGCCCGCAGGCCCCGAAATCAGCACGCGGCTGCCGGTCCCCGCGACCTTCTTGATCGTGGCGCGCACCGCATTGATCGCCGCCGATGTGCCGGTCAGTTCGTCATCCTGGCCGAAACGGGCGCGCAAGACCTGGTTTTCCCGCCGCAGCCTTTCGGTTTCCGTGGCTCGGGAAACGAGGTGCAGCAGGCGGTCCGCCTCGAACGGTTTTTCGATGAAGTCGGCCGCGCCCTTGCGGATCGCGGCGACCGCCGTGTCGATATTGCCGTGGCCCGAGATCATCAGCACCGGAATGGTCGCGTCGCGCCGCTTGATCTCGTCAAGCAGTTCCAGCCCATCCATCCGGGAGCCCTGCAACCAGACGTCCAGCAGCACCAGCGACGGGCGCCGGGCGTCCAGCGCCTCGATCGCCTCATCGCTGTTGGCAGCGGTCCGCGTTGCGAAACCTTCATCCTCAAGCACGCCCGCGACCAGGTCGCGAATGTCCTCTTCGTCATCGACTACCAGAATATCAAGCGCCATTGGCCGTCACTTTTCCCTTGGGCAGAGTCACCACCTGCCCCTCTTCCAATTTTTCCAGCGCGGTGGTCGGGAAGCGCAACGTCACGCATGTTCCCCCGCCTTCCGCGTCGTCCAGCCGGATATCGCCCATATGTTCCTCGACGATCTTCTTGACGATCGCCAGGCCCAGACCCGTACCCTTGGTACGCGTGGTCATATAGGGTTCCAGCACCCGCTCCCGTTCGGGCGGCAGACCGATGCCGTCATCGCGCACCTCGATCAGCAGATGACCATCGTCGCGCCGCACCGCCATGCGGACATGGCCTCGCACCTGTCCCGCCTCGGGAGCGGGCTTCGGCTCAATCGCCTCCACCGAATTCTTGACGATGTTCGTCAGGGCCTGACCCAGCTGCCGCCGGTCGCAGACCAGTTCCATATCGTCATCGTCCGCCTGAAATTCGAAGCGGATGTCCGGATGCGCGACCTCGTGCAGGAACAGCGCATGGCGGGCGATGTCGCCAACGGCTTCGCGGCGGAACACCGGCTTGGGCATGCGCGCGAAGGAGGAGAATTCATCCACGATGCGCCGCAGGTCGCCGACCTGACGCACGATCGTGCCGGTCAGGCGGGTGAAGGTGGCCTTGTCGCTGCTCACCTCCCCGGCATAGCGGCGCTGCAGCCGTTCGGCGGCCAGCTGGATCGGGGTGAGCGGGTTCTTGATCTCATGCGCGATCCTGCGCGCGACATCGGACCAGGCGGCGCGACGCTGGTCCGACAGCTGCTGGGTGATGTCGTCGAAGGTCAGGATGTGGCGCGACGCGTCCTCCGATACCTTGACCGCCAGGGTGCGCACCTCGCCATGGGCGCGCGTCTGGACGATGCCCGCCCCCTCTTCCGAGGCGATCAGTTCGGCAAGCTCCGGCGACACTTCGGACAGGCGCCGACCCACAGGATCGTCATTTTCCCGCACCAATATGGCCGCCGCGGAACTGTTGAGGAGCAGGATGATCCCGTCGCGATCGACCGACAGGACGCCCGCCGACACGCCGGACAGGATCGCCTCGATGAAGGCGCGCCGTTCGTCGAGCTGGCTGTTCGCCGCGACCAGGGCGCCGGTCTGCGCCTCCAACCGTTGCGTCATGCGATTGAAGGCCGACGCCAGCGTGCCGATTTCGTCCCGCGATTGCGGACTGGTGACGCGCGCCGACAAGTCGCCGGCAGTGATCCGCCGCGCGGCGTTCACCAGTTCGTTCACCGGCCGCACCATCCAGTCGGCGACCGCGAGCGCGATATAGACCGCTATGCCCACCAGCAGCAGCGATCCCACGAAAAGCGCAACGTTGAAACGCAGTTGCAGCGCCCGCGATTGGGCGGCGAAAATGTCATAGTCGGCCAGCACCTTCTGCGCTCGCTCGACATTGCTGAACGCGGTCGATCCGGAATCGCGGGTAGCATAAAGATAGATTTTCGCGCCCGGGTAGAGCAGCGTCACCGCCTCGATCTGATTGGGCTTGGCCGCGACGACCACATTCTCTCCCGCCGCCAACCGCTTGATGACTTCGGAGGAGAGCATTTCGGAGGCAGGCCGACTGTCCGGGTCGACCGTGGCGGCGGTGCGGGCGACGCCATCCTTGCCGACCTCGATAATGGCGGAGCGGTTCAGCTTTCGCGTCACCACCTGATAGATATAACCCTCGGCAAAGCGCGGGCTCGAAACCTTCGATTGGTTCAGATAGTCGCGCAGGTCGCTCGCCATCGTGACCGTCTCATCGCCGACTTCGCGCAGATTCTGCTCGTAATAGCCGCGCGCCAGGTCGCTCGCATTTTGCAGCATCCCGCGCGCGCTGTCGGAAAACCAGAATTGCACGCCATATTGGAACAGCAGCGATGCGAAGATCACGACGAGCAGCATCGGCACGCTGGCGACGATCGAAAAGATCGCCACCAGGCGCACATGCAGCTGTCCGTCGCTGCCAATCGCCGACAGCGCGGCCCGGCGTTTGGCCACGCGGCGGCCGAGCAGGACGAGCAAAGCTATTGCCGGAACCAGGTTGCCCACGAGCAGGAGCGCCACGATCGGCGGCGTCAGCAAGGTGTAGGATTGCCCCTGCCCCGACAGCAGGAAATAGGTGAGCCCGGCGGTCCCCAGGAACAGGATGAGCGTGACAATCTCGACCAAGGTCGCCAGGTGCGGCCGAAGGAAGGGCGGAAAATATCTCTTCCAGGCCCGGCCCCGCGTGGAGAGAGTCAATGCACCTTCCATAGTGGCTTTGTTACAACAATGCCGTGCCCGATCAAACACAGTAATTGAGCGGGGCCATCTTCTGATCGGCCGGTTCGATCGCTTCGTCCCATTACGGGTCAGTCGGTGACCCGCAACTGCAGCGGGTCCATGCCATAGTCGGTCAGTTTCTTGCGCAGCGTGTTGCGATTGATGCCGAGCAGGGCGGCCGCGCGGATCTGGTTGCCGTCGACACTCGCCAGCGTCTCCTGCATCAGCACCGGCTCGATCACGGCGAGCAGGTCATCGTGCAGCGTGCGATTGGGCTGTCCCAACCCGATGCCGAGCTGCCGCTTCGCCCATTCCCTTACCGCTTGGACAAGCTGGTCGCCCGGAGCGGCATAGTCAGCAGGGACCATGTCGAGCGGCAGGCTGTTCCGCAACATGTCGGCGGCGATCACATTCTCGCGGCTCAGCACCGCCAGCCGCTGCATCAGATTCTGCAGCTCGCGCACATTGCCCGGCCAATGATAGGCCATCAGCAGTTGGGCAGCGTCGTCCGACAGCGACTTGCGCGGCAACCCGTCCTGTGCGGCGCGATCCAGGAAATGGCGGGCCAGCAGGATCACGTCCTCACGCCGCTCGCGCAGGGCGGGCAAGGCGATCGGGACGACATTCAGGCGATAATAGAGGTCCTGGCGGAATCGGTTTTCCTCGATCAGCCGGGGTAAGTCCTTGTTGGTCGCGGCGATGATGCGGACATCGACGCGCACCGGCTTGGACCCGCCCACGGTCGTCACCTCGCCCGATTGCAGCACGCGCAGCAGGCGGGTCTGCGCTTCCATGGGCATGTCGCCTATCTCATCGAGGAACAACGTGCCACCCTGCGCCTGTTCGAACTTGCCCGCGGTGCGCGCATGGGCGCCGGTGAAGGCGCCCTTTTCATAACCGAACAGTTCTGCTTCGATCAGTTCGCGTGGAATAGCGGCCATGTTGATGGCCACGAACGGCTTGGTGCGGCGCTGGCCCAGGCTGTGGATCGCCTCGGCCACCAATTCCTTGCCTGTACCGGATTCACCCAGCACCAGGATGCTGAGATCATTGGACAGAACGCGCGCAATCGTCCGATAGACTTCCTGCATCGCGGGCGATCGGCCGACCAGCGGCAACCCGTCATGCGGCAGGCCGCCATCGGCGACCTCATCATCATGCGCCTTGCCATGGCCCAGCGCGTCGCTGACCGCCCGCGCCAGCTCATTGAGGTCGAAGGGCTTGGGCAGATATTCGAACGCCCCCTTCTCCGTCGCCCGGATCGCCGTGTTGAGCGTGTTCTGCGCCGACAGGACGATCACGCTGAGCCCCGGCTTGCGCGCCAATATCTCGGCCACGCCGTCCAGCCCGTCGCCATCAGGCAACATGACGTCGGTGATCAGCACATCAGGGGCGAAGCTATCGATCAGCGCGCTGCGCTCGCGGATGGAGGCGGCGGTCTTGACCTTGTGCCCCTGCCGCCGCAGCGCCTCCCCCACCACCACGCAGATGGCAGGATCATCATCGACGACCAGGATCGCGCCGGTTGCGCTCATCAGCCCATTCCCATCGGCAACAGGATGCGGAAGGTCGACTCCCCCGCTTCCTGATCGCGCGAATATTGCACGAAACCGTTCATGTCGCGCACCAGCTTGTCGACCAGCGCCAGCCCCAGCCCCTGCCCGTCCCGCTTGTCCGTAATGAAGGGATTGAAAAGATGGTCCAATATATGTTCCGGAACCCCCGGCCCATTGTCGATCACCAAAATCTCGATCGGCAGCACCGCGCTGCCCTTGCCGTCGCCGACGACCACGGAGACGCCATGGCGAAAGGCCGTTTCCACTCGGATGCGCGGCTTTTCGCTGCTTTCCAGTGCTTCGGCCGCATTTTTCAGCAGGTTGATCATCACCTGTACCAGCGCGTCGTCATTGATGACGGCGAAGGGCAGCGAGGGGTCGTAGCGTTTGACGATGCGGATGTTCCGGGCAAAGCCGGCGGCGGCGATGCTCGCGGCCCGGTCGATCAGCGGGTAGATATTGCCCGGCCGACATTCGAGCGTCCGGTCCGTCGTGAAATCCTGCATCCGGTCGATGAGCGCGGCGATGCGGTCGACTTCATTGCAGATGAGCTGGGTCAGGGCGACATCGCGGCCCGCATTGCCCGATTCGATCAGCTGCGCCGCCCCGCGAATACCCGAGAGCGGATTCTTGATCTCATGCGCCAGGATGGCAGCGGCGCCGATCGCCGAACGTGCGCCGCCCGTGGTGCCGCGATGGCCGATCTTGCGTGCATGGCTCTGGGAATGGATCGACACGACGCGCCAGCCTTCATGGTCGATGATGGGCGCGATCATCAGGTCCACCTCCATCTCGGCGGTGCGGCCGGCATGGACCTTGATGTCATAGGCCGCGATCGGCTTGTTGCTGTGCCAGATATCGAAGCGCGCGCCCATCTCCGCCATGCGGATGGTGCGCGTGATGTCGCTCCCCACGATCGCGGAGCGCGCCATGTTGAGCAGCGTTTCGGCGCGGACATTGGCGTCGGCGATGCTGTTGTCCGGGCGGATCACCAGCGTCGCCACCGGCAGCGCGGTCATCAGTTCCGCCAGCGAGGGCCCATCCTGCGGCGCGCGAAGCGGCGGGATGGCGTTGAGCGGCATGGTCATGCAGCCTTGCGCGTCTCGACCGGCCCCTCCTGCTCGATCAGAGGCTCGTAGAAGCGCGCCAGCATGTCCAGCACCACCTCAGCGTCGGGCTCCTGGTTGACGGCGTTGCGGAACTCGGCCGATCCCGGCAGCCCCTTGGTGTACCAGCCGATATGCTTGCGCGCCATGTTGACGCCGGTCAGGCCGTCATAATGGTCGATCATCGCGCGATAATGTTCGGTGATCACCTGATATTGTTCGGCAAGCGAGGGATCGGGAAGCCGCTGGCCGGTGCGGAACCAGTGCATCACCTGGCCGATCAGCCACGGCCGGCCATAGGCGCCCCGGCCGATCATGACGCCGTCCGCCCCGCTCTGGTCAAGCGCGGTTTCCGCGTCCTCGATCGAGCAGATGTCGCCGTTGACGATCACGGGCAGCGACACGGCTTCCTTGACGTGGCGGACAAAGGCCCAGTCGGCGCTGCCCTTGTACATCTGGCAGCGGGTGCGGCCATGCACGGTGATCAGCTTGGCACCCAGATCCTGCGCGATCCGCGCCAGTTCGGGGGCGTTCAGGCTGGCATGGTCCCAACCCATCCGCATCTTGACGGTGACGGGCACATCGACCGCCTTCACCGTCGCCTCGATCAGCGCGGCGGCGAGCGGCAGATCGCGCATCAGCGCGCTTCCCGCGTCCCCGTTCACCACCTTCTTCACCGGGCAGCCCATATTGATGTCGATGATCGCAGCACCGCGATCGGCATTGAGTTTCGCCGCCTCCGCCATCTCGCTGGGCGAGCAGCCGGCAAGCTGCATCGACACCGGCTCCTCGACCGGGTGCCAGGCAGCCTTTTGCAGCGACTGGCGCGTTTCGCGGATCATCGCAGCGGTAGCGATCATCTCCGTGACGTTGAGGCCCGAGCCATAGCGGCGCACGAGCGTGCGAAAGGGCATGTCCGTCACGCCCGTCATCGGCGCGAGAATCACGGGCATGTCGATCGTCACCGGACCGACGGAAATAGGGGAAAGAGCGCGCATCACCGGATCTGCCTAAAAAACAGGCAGCCCTTAGCGGAAAAGCGGCCCGACGGCAAGCAAGGCGGGTCTGGCGGTGGCGCGCGCGCTCCGCTACAGGGCGCGCCATGACATGGGGCAAGCAGGACAGGGTCGCGCTGATCGTCGCCGCCGGCCAGGGAAGCCGGGCGGGAGGCGACTTGCCCAAGCAATTCCGGCAGGTCGCCGGCAAGCCGGTGCTGGTCCACGCCGTCAATGCTCTCACGTCCCATCCCGCGATCGACAGGATCATACTGGTCGTAGGCGCCGGGCAGGAGGACAGCGTCCGCGCCCTGCTCTCCGGCCAGCGGATCGAGGCGATCGTGATCGGCGCCGACAGCCGGCGCGGTTCGGTGCACGCAGGACTGGAGGCGATCGCGGCGAGGGGCGGCGCGGCGCAGCTTCTGATCCACGACGCGGCCCGGCCCTTCCTGCCCGCCGATGTCGTCGACCGCCTGCTCGCGGCGCTGGAACAGGCGCCCGGGGCCATCCCCGTCCTTCCCGTCGCCGACACGCTGGTGCGATCCGAGTCCGGATGTGGCGGTGATCTGGTCGACCGCACCGGGCTTTTCCGCGTTCAGACCCCGCAGGCCTTTCGCTTCGACGCGATCCTGGCGGCGCATCGCGGCTGGGACGACACGCGCGAGGCGACCGACGACGCCCAGATGCTGAAGGCGAACGGGCAGGACGTCCTGCTGGTCGCCGGCGATGAAAGGCTGGAGAAATTGACCTATCCGGAGGATTTCGCACGGGCCGAAGCACGCCTGGCGAGCCAGCGCACCACACGCGTCGGCATGGGCTATGACGTGCATCGGCTGGCCGCGGGCGAGGAGCTTTGGCTGGGCGGCGTGCGGATCGATCATGAGCGCGGCCTTGCCGGGCACAGCGACGCCGATGTGGCGCTTCACGCCATCGTCGACGCCTTGCTCGGCGCCTTGGCGGAGGGCGATATCGGCAGCCATTTCCCGCCGTCCGATCCAAAGTGGCGCGGCGCTGCTTCGTCCCGATTCCTGGACTATGCGGCCGATCGCGTTGCCGCGCGCGGGGGCGCCATCGAACATATCGATCTGACGATCATCTGCGAGGCACCCAAGATCGGCCCTCACCGCGATGCCATGCGCCAACGGATCGGCGAGATTGCCCGGATTTCCCTCGATCGCGTCAGCGTCAAGGCGACCACGACCGAACGACTTGGCTTTGCCGGCCGCCGCGAAGGCATAGCCGCGCAGGCGGTTGCAACCCTCTCCCTCCCCGCGCTATTCTAAAGGCACCATGCCCAACAGCATCCTCCCCGCGCCGCTTGTCGAACTGGCCGAGCGCGTCATCATCGCTAACCGCCGCGCCGGCCGAACAATCGCCGTGGCGGAAAGCTGCACCGGGGGCCTGGTGTCCGCCGCCCTCACCGAGATCGCCGGATCGTCGGAAGTGTTCGAGGCCGGCTTCATCACCTATTCGAACGACATGAAGAATGAGCTTCTGAAGGTTTCGAATGACGTGCTGGAAACCTTCGGCGCCGTTTCCATCGCCACCGCCTGGGCCATGGCGCAGGGCGCTCTGGTCAAGAGCCACGCCAATGTCGCCGTCGCGATCACCGGCATCGCCGGGCCGAGCGGCGGATCGGAGCAGAAGCCCGTCGGCACCGTCGTGTTCGCGCGCGCCGAGCGCGGCGGCAGCCCCGACAAGGTCGTGGCCGACATGCATCATTTCGAAGATAATGGGCGCGGCGGCGTGCGCCTTCAGGCGGCGCTCTGCGCGCTGGAACTGCTGCTGCCCGATTCGCCGTAAAGCTCCGCCGCCCGCGTTTCGAACGCGCCGATCATCTTGCGCAACGCCTTGTCGAACATCTGGCCGGCGAGCATTTCGAACAGCCGGTTCTTGAATTCGAACTCGACCTCGAAATCCACCAGCACCCCGCCCTTGCCATCGTCGCGAAAGCGCCACTGGTTATGGAGATGCTTGAGCGGACCATCGAGATAATCGACCCGCACGAAATCCGGGCGGTGCTTGTGCACGCGCGACGTGAAGCTTTCCTTGATGCCCTTGAAGCCGACGATCATGTCCGCGACCATTTCCGATTCGTCGTCGGAACGGACGCGGATGGCGCTGATCCAGGGCAGGAATTCAGGATAGGCCGCGACATTCGCCACCAGATCGAACATCTGGTCAGGCGTGTAGGGCAGCGGCCTCGTCTCGTGATGCTTGGGCATCGCCTTAGCGGGCAGCCTTTGCCAATTGCGCCTCGCGTGCCGCCCGCATCTCGGCGAAATCCTTGCCTGCGTGATAGCTGGAGCGCGTCAGCGGGCTCGATGCCACCTGCAGGAACCCCTTGGCCCGCGCGATCGCCGCATAGGCATTGAACGCCGCCGGGGTGACGAACTCCATGACCTTGGCATGTTTGGGCGTAGGCTGCAGATATTGGCCCATGGTGAGGAAATCGATGTCGGCCGACCGCATGTCGTCCATCACCTGATGGACCTCCAGCCGCTCCTCGCCCAGGCCCAGCATGATGCCCGACTTGGTGAAGATCGACGGGTCGAGCCGCTTCACGGTTTCCAGCAGACGCAGCGAGGCATAATAGCGCGCGCCGGGACGGATGGTGGGATAGAGCCGGGGCACCGTTTCCAGATTGTGGTTATAGACGTCCGGCCGCGCGGCGACGATCATTTCGACGGCGCGCTCATGCTTGTTGCGGAAGTCGGGCGTCAGGATCTCGATCGTCGTGTCCGGAGTCGTGCGGCGCAGCGCCTCGATCACCTTGACGAACTGCGACGCGCCGCCATCGGGCAGGTCGTCCCGGTCCACCGACGTGATGACGATATGCTCAAGCCCCATTTCCGCGCAGGCATCGGCCAGGTTCTGCGGCTCATTGACGTCGACCTTGCGCGGCATGCCGGTCTTGACGTTGCAGAAGGCGCAGGCGCGCGTGCAGACGTCGCCCAGGATCATCACCGTCGCATGCTTCTTGTTCCAGCACTCGCCGATGTTCGGGCAGGCCGCTTCCTCGCAGACGGTCGCCAGGCCCTTTTCCCGCATGAGCTTGCGAGTCTCATGATAACCGGGGCTGGTGGGCGCCTTCACGCGGATCCAGTCGGGCTTGCGGGCGCGCTGCGGCTGGGCCGGTGCGGGGATCGGGGCGATATCGTTCATGCGCCCCAAATAGCGATGCATGGACACTCTTGCCAGCCCTCATATTGTGCGGCAGAGACCGGCGCATGACCGACTTTGCCGACATGCTCGAAGGCTATCGCCGTTTCCGCAACACCGGCTGGACGCAGCAGCGCGACCGATGGGACGAATTGAGCGAGGGCCAGAGCCCGCGCGTCATGGTGATCGCCTGCTCCGACAGCCGCGTCGATCCCGCGCAGATTTTCGACACCAGCCCGGGCGAAATCTTCGTCGTGCGCAATGTCGCCGCGCTGGTGCCGCCCTTCGAAACCAATCCCGGGCGCCATGGCGTGTCCGCCGCGCTGGAGTTCGCGGTTCAGGTGCTGAAGGTCAGCGAGATCGTCGTGATGGGCCACGGCAAGTGCGGCGGCTGCAAGGCTGCGCTCAGCCATGCGCTCAAGGATGCGCCTCCGGGTGAAGGCGGCTTCATCCACAGCTGGATCGAACTGCTCGACGACGCCCGCGAAAAAGTGGTCGAACGGTTCGGCGATGACCGTGGCCGCGATGCCGAACGGGCGATGGAACAGGAAGGCGTGAAGGTCAGCCTCGCCAATCTGCGCACCTTCCCCTGCGTCCGCACCAAGGAGCGGGACGGAGAGATCAAGCTGATCGGCGCCTTCTTCGCGATCGCCGACGGGCAGCTTCACCTGCTGGATGAGACAAGCGGCGAATTTCATCCCGCGGCGCTGGAATCGGCCTGATGTCCTCGCCGATCCCCAGCGGCAATGTTGCCCTGTTGATCGACGCCGACAACGCCTCCGC
>DATEJA010000272.1:0-8235 GCA_035278405.1 Sphingobium sp.
GCCGGTCGCGGCGAAGCGCGCCTGCGAAAAACGGTCGAGCATGTCGCGCCGCGCCGCTTCGCCCATCGAGGCGAGGCGAGCGGGGTCGGCCAGCAACTTGGCCAGCGCCTGCGCCAGCGCGTCCGGGTCGCCCGGCGGCACGATGAGGCCGGTGACGTCCTGCCGGATCGAATAGGGCAGCTCGCCTACGGCCGAGGCGATGACGGGCAGGCCAGCGGTCAGCGCCTCATGCGCGGCGATGCAGAAGCCTTCGGAGCGGGAGGGTTGGACATAGAGGTGCAGTCCCGCCAGATAGGCGCGCGGATCGTCGGCATAGCCGGTGAAGTCCACCGCCACGCCGGCCTGTCGCGCCAGCGCCTGGAGCCGCTCCCGCTCGGCCCCGTCGCCCGCGATGGACAGGGTGACATCCGTCCGCTTCAGCCGGGCGAGAGCGGCGATCAGCACGTCATGCCCCTTGACCGGATGGAGCCGCCCCAGCGTGCCGATCCGCAGCGGCTCGCCCGGGCACCATGGCCGGGCCTGGGGCGTGGCGGGATCGGCCGCGAAGATCGGCCAGCAGCGCAGGCGGTCTTGCGGCACCGCCAGCCGCTCGGCGGTGAGCGCCGTCACCGACTGTGAATCGCCGATCCATAGGCGCGCGCGGGGGGCGAGCAGGCGCATCAGCCGTTCGTTCCAGGGCTTGAGGAAGGCGGCATGCTGCCAGCTGATCACCGGCAGTCCCAGCCTCGGTCCCAGGATCAGCCCCAGGATCGTCGCCCGGCTGAGCGAGGTCCAGACATGGGTCGCGCCCCAGTCGAGCAGCTGCCGCCGCAGCCACAGCGCGGCGGCGAAATGATCGGTAAGTCCGCCCTCGCGCACCAGTGGGTCGAGCCCCGCCTCCACCATGGCGGGCAGGCCGCGCCGGTCGCGCGGGGTGAGGGCAAAGACGCGCACCTGCGCCCCAGCATCGCGCAGCACGCGGGTGATGGCGGGCACCGGCTGGGACGCGCCGCCGCCTTCGACCGAATTGATGACATAGGCGATCTTCATGGCGCTCAATGGGCCAGGCTCCGGCGCCAGACAAGGCCGGCGAGCAGGAGGCTGGCGAGCAGGGCCTGGCCGACCGCCTGGACGCCCGCGCCCATCAGCCCCCACTGATGCAGCAGCAGCGGCAGCACCGGCAGGAAGACCAGGCTGGCGAAGAGATTGGCGCTCATCGACAAAGCGGGAAAGCCCATGGCGGAGAGGGCGGAGCTGCAGGGCGGGCCGATCACCGCGATCATCCGCGCCGCGATCAGCACGACCATGACGGTGCCCGCCGCGCGGAAGGCGGGGCCGGCGAGCAGGGTGACGATGGGCGTCGGAAACAGCGCAGCGATGATGACCACCGGGGCGGCCGCAGCGAGCGCGATGCCGATCACGCGCACCAGCGTGCGGCGTAGCGGCGCGCCGCCCTTGCCCGCCGCCACCATGCGGGCGAGCTGGGCATAGGCGGTGTTGCCCAATATCTGCGCGGGCTGGGCGATGATGACGGTGGCGCGCTGGGCGACTGCGAACAGGCCCGCCATGGCGGGCCCCAGCACCCAGCCGACGATCAGCGGCGCGATGCGGCCGGCCAGCTCGCTCAAGGTCACATCGGCATTGCTGGCGACCAGGAAGCGCCAGATGCCCGGATTGTCCTTGACCGCGCTGCCCCTTTCAGGATGGCGCAGCACCGTGCCCAGGCGATTGTGGGCGCAGATCAGTCCCATGGTCCAGAGCACGGCGAATTCGGCCAGCGCCGCGACCAGCCAGGCGACAAGAAAGCCCTTGAGCCCCCAGCCCAATGCCCAGGCGAGCCCCGCGCCCGCGACGCGCACCAGCGGCTGGACCATATTGTGGAGGCCGATGAGGTCGAACCGATCGATCAGTTGCAGATAACCCGCCGGCGCCGACCGGACCGATCCCAACACCGCGAAACTGTAGGGGATGGCGAAGGCGACGGTTTCGGGCGGCCAGCCGAGATGCGGGCCGACCAGCGGGGCGAGCGCCATGGCCGCGACGATCGCCGCCGCGCCGCCCGCCAGTTCCACGAGCGCGCCAAAGCGGAGCAGCCGGGCGAGCCGGTGCGGCGCATCCTCCGCGCTCGCCTCCGCGCCATAGCGAACGATCGCCTGCCAGGCCGGGAATTCGACGATCCCGACCACCGCCGTCACATAGCCGTGAACCAGCACCAGCAGGCCATAGTCGCGCGGCCCCAGCGCCCGCGCGGCGATGATCAGATAGACAAGGCTGATCAGCCCGGCGCCGGCCTTTCCGCCCAGCACCAGTCCCAACCCCTTGAAGATTCGCCCCGTGGTCCCGCCTTGTTCGTTCATGCGGTCGTGGAAGACCAGTCTTTCCGGCGCAAGGCAATGCCCATACTGTTGCGAGCGGCCAGACGGCGGCCGAGAAAGCGGTAGAAATACCAGTCCAGCGCCGCGCGCGGCACGTAGCGGTAGAGCAGCCTTTCGGCCCGCGTCCAGCTGACCGACGCGCGACATGCGCGCCGGTTGGACGGGAAACAGACATGCTGGGGATCATAGAGGATCGTGCCATGGCGCGTGATGCGATGCACGATCTCATGATCCTCCAGCACATAGGGCCAGCGCCGGCTGTCGAAGCCGCCGGCCGCCCTCAACGCGTCGGTGCGGAACGCCTGGGCATAGCCGCCGGCATGGCATTTGCCCCGGAAGCGCCGGCTCTTGCGCAGGATGAAGGCGATGCGCCGGCGCGATGCGGGATCGGCCGGCGGCGCGTTCAGATCGATCGCCATGACCCCGGCCGCCGCGCGATCCGTTTCGAACAGGGCGATGATCCGGCTGACATATTCGGGCGGATAATGGGTGTCGGCGTCGCAGATCGCGACGAGCGGCGTTTCGACATGCGCAAGGCCATGGGCCATGGCCTGGATCTTGCCGGGCGTCGGGCAGGGCAGGATGGTCGCCCGGTCGCCCAGCGACTGGCCATGCACCGCCGCCTCCGCCGCGCCGGCGTCGGTCGATCCATTGTCGACGAGCAGCAGGCGGAAACGGTCGTCATCCTGCGCGACGAGGCTGTCGATGGTCGCGCCGATCCACCCTTCCTCATTGAAGAAGGGCAGGATGATCGTGAGCAGGGCGGTCACGCCGCCCGGACCGCCGCGACCTGGGCGCGGCTGGCCGATCGCCTGACGGCCAGCGCGGCGATCACCTCGGCAGCCCGTTCCGACGAAGGGCGGCCGTCAAGGTCGAAACTGTCGGCGAACAGCTGTTCCTGCACGGCGCGATAGCGGCTCTGGTGCAGTTCTTCCGCCCGGTCGAGCGCGGTGCCGAGGTCGGCCGGATCGCCGATCACCTCGCCGGCGTGCCAATGCGCGTAATTGGGATCGCCCTGCCAGTCGGTGCGGTGGCTGTCGAGGAAGATGCAGGGACGCGGGTTGAGCAGGAATTCATAGACCTGGCTGCTCGCGTCGCCCAGATAGATATCGGCCGCCATGGTGTAGCTCATGTCGGTCGAGGCGCGACTGCCCAGGTCGAAATGGATGTTGTCGCCGTGCAGGTAGCGATTTTCGATCCCGCCCGCGCGGTTCACCGTCAGCTTGTCGATGGTAAGGACGAAGGGCCGTTCGAACAGCATCACATGGGGCGCGAAGATCAGTTCGCGATCGTCATGCCGCACGAAATGGTCCAGCACCGCGCGCCCATGCCGATACCAGGAGGACAGATGGGGCGACACGTGCGGATTGTAGAGCACCACCGGCCGTTCCCGCGCGAAATGGGTGCGGCCGGCCTGGCGCACCATGTCGAATTTGGGATAGCCCACGACGCTGATGGCTTCCGGATCGACGCCCGCTTCGGTGATCAGGCGACGCCGGATCTTGTCCCCCGAACACAGGACATGGTCGAATTTCGCGCTCGCCGGGTCGAAGCCGATGGCGCGGTCGCCGGCGCCATGGCGGGTGTGGACCATGAAGAGATTGTCGAGGCCGTAGCGGGTTTTCAGCAGCAGCGATGTCTTTTCGGCGACGATCAGCATGTCGAGGCTGCGGAAGAACTCCAGATTGTCGCGATAGAAAAGCAGCTTGCCCGCCGGCACGACGCGGCCGAACAGGCCGGCGAGCCGCGCCGAGCGGGGCGCGAGGCCCAGGCGCAGATGGGTGATGCGCGTGCCGATCCATTCCGCCGCCAGCCGCTCCACCTCGGCGGCGAGCCGATCGTTGGTGGTCGCCACGATGATCTCGCCGGCAAAGCCGCCCTTGGCGAGCGCCAGGGCGATGGGCAGGCTGTGGGCGACCTGGTGAATCTGGTCGTGGTTGAACAGGAATCCGATGCGCATGTCGCGACGACGGCACGGGTAGGGCGCCGCCGCAGTCGGCCCGGCAATGGGCCGCAAAATTTTTTCGTCGGCGGCAAAGCGATCCGGCGGAGGCAAATAGTTGGGCTTGGAGCGGAAATTGCCTTCCCGAAACGATCGCCAGCCGTCAAAATGCACGCATGGATGGGGAGCGCGATCGAGACGTGGAGACGCTGTACGGGCTGCATCGCGCCGAGCTTCGTCGCTTGCTGGTCGCGCGCGTGGGCGACCCGGTCGAGGCGGAGGACCTGCTGCAGGAACTCTGGCTGCGGGTGCGGGAGCGACCGGACGGCCCGATCGACAACGGGCGGGCCTATCTGTTCCGCATGGCGCAGAATCTGGTGGTCGATCGGTTGCGCGAACGGCAGCGCCGCATGACGCGCGAACGGCGCTGGTCGGACGAGGAAACGGGCTTCGCGCAGCCGGGCGATGATCCGGCCGACCAGCGGCAAAGCGCCGAAGCACAGATGATCGCGCGCGAGGAGGTGGCGCTGCTGGCGTCCGCGATCGGCAATTTGCCCGAAGGCGCGCGCCGCGCGTTCAAGCTGCACAAGCTGGACGGCCTCTCTCATGCCGAGGTGGCCGAACAGCTGGGTATTAGCAAGAGCGGCGTCGAAAAACATATGGCGGTCGCGATGAAATATTTGCGCCGCGCACTTTCCGGCTGGGGTAAGGAATGAGGCTTGCCGTCTGGGAAGTTGTGACAGGGAAGGAAAGGGCTGGCCCATGACGGCACAGTCGGACTTTGACGAAGGGCTGGTCGACGCCGCGATCGCCTGGCAGGCCGCGCTGGAGAGCGACGATGCCGACTGGGACGGCTATGTCGCCTGGCTGGAAGCCGATCCGCGCCACCGCGCAGCCTTTGACGCGGTGGCGCTGACAGCGCGCGCGGTCGACGAGCATCGGCTAGCGCTGAAGGACGTGCTGGACGCGCCTGCGTCCGTGGCCGTGGACCGCCGCGCGCCGCGCTGGCCCTGGGCCGTAGGCGGCGGGATCGCGGCGGCGCTTGCCCTGGCCATCGGGCTGCCGACGATGCGGCCGAGCCAGCCGCTGCCGACAATCTATAGCGCTGCCGCCGGTTCCAACCGCGCCGTGGCGCTGGCACAGGGGACGCAGGTGACGCTGTCGCCCGCGAGCCGCATCATCGTGCATGGCAAGGACGCGCCGCGCATCCAGCTGGCAAGTGGCGAGGCCTATTTCGCGGTGCGCCACGATCCGTCGCGCAGCCTGACTATCGAGGCGGGACCGTATCGCATCACCGATATCGGCACGCGCTTTTCGGTCAATCTGTCGGGGTCGCTGTTCCGTGTCGCCGTGTCCGAAGGGTCGGTCACGGTCCGCTCGACCATGGCCGATGGCGCGGTGCGCCTGGGCGCCGGGCAGCAGCTGACCGGCGGCGCGGACGGCGCCCTGTCGCTTTCACCCGTTGCGCCAACGGATATCGGCAGCTGGCGTTCGGGACGACTTTCCTATACCGACGCGCCGCTGCCTCTCGTCGCGGCGGATATTTCCCGCTATTCGGGCCAGCGCATCATTGTTGATCCCGCGCTGGAGAAGAGACATTTTTCGGGCACGCTCGTCATCGGCGACGGATCCAGGCTGGTTCATGATCTGGCGACGATCATGGACCTTGCCCCTCGTCCGGGGGATGGCGGCGTCGTGCGCCTTGGCGGGGCTGCTCCCTGAAGGCCGCTTCGGCATCGACTGCGCGCAGGCGCATGAGGACCGATATCAGTTCGACATTCCCGCCGGACCGCTGGCCGTCAGCCTCGCTCGCTTTTCCGCGATAACCGGCCTGTCGCTGGGCTATCCCGGCGACCTGCCCGCGATCGCCGCCCCGGCGATCCGGGGATCGATGAGCGCGGATTCGGCGCTGCGCCGCCTGCTCCAGGGATCGGGCCTGAAGGCGGCGCGGATGGGCCCGCGCCTTTACCGGCTGGAGCGGCGGGCGGTTCATATTGCCCGGCCCCGACGCGCCAGGCCCGCCCAAGCGCCCGCCATCGCCGGCGCCGACCTTATCGTCACCGCGCAGAAGCGGCCTCAGCTGCTGAGCGACATCCCGCTCGCCATCGCGGTGCTGCCGATGGGAGAGGGAGGATCGGCCACGCGCCCGCTCACCAGCCGCGACATGAGCCTGAATGTCGAGGGGCTGGCGATGACCAATTTGGGGCCAGGCCGGAACCGGCAGTTCATCCGGGGCGTCGCCGACAGCCCCTTCGTCGGGCCCAGCCAGTCGCCCGTTTCGGTGCAGGTCGACGAGGCACGCGTGACCTTCAACGCGCCCGATCCGGACCTGCGCCTGGTCGACATCGACCGGGTCGAGCTGCTGAAGGGGCCGCAAGGGCCGCTCTATGGTTCGGGCGCGCTGGGCGGCATCTATCATATCGTCACCCGCCGCCCGGACCTGGGAGAAGTGTCGGCCTGGGCCCGGATTTCGGCCGTGTCCGTCGATCATGGTGGCGCCGGCACGGGCGCGGAGGTGGTGGTGAACGTGCCGCTGATCCAGGATCGCCTCGCGGTTCGCGCGGTGGGATACCGATCGCTCGACCCCGGCTGGATCGACGACCAGGCCGTGGGCAGGGACAGCAACAGGGCGGAAACCCGGGGGCTGCGCCTGGCCGTGCGATGGAAGCCGACCAGCGACTGGACGGTCGACGGCGGCTATCTTTTTCAGGGCATAAATCTGCGGGACAGCCAATATGTGCTGGCGTCGGACCGATCCCTGCACCGCCAGGGCCGGATCGCCGAGCCGATCGACAATGACTTCAGCATGGGCCACGCGACCATAACTGGGCCGCTGGGCGGCATGCAGCTGCTGTCGGCCACCAGCTATGTGGACCAGGATTTCGGCTATATGCTGGATGCGACGGCGGCCGGCCATTTTTTCCGCCTGTCGGGACCAGTGCAGTTCAACGACCATCGCCATTACACCCTGTTCAGCCAGGAATTGCGGCTGTCGCCACGCACCAGCAGCCGTTGGGTTGCCGGCCTGTCCTTCCTGCGCGCGACCCTGAGCGGCCAGGCGACGATGACCGCGCAGGACGAAGTGCCGCTCACGGTCGAACAGAGCAGCCGGCAGGTAAGCGAATATGCCCTGTTCGGCGAGACGACCCAGCCGGTGCTATCGCAATGGGACGCAACGCTGGGGCTTCGGCTCTATCGGTCGATGAGCCAGGACGAAACCCGAGGGCGCGGCGCGGGCAGGGGGCAGAGCCTGGACAAGGTCATCCTCTCGCCCAGCTTCGCCCTGTCCCATCCGCTGTCGGGCGGCGGCCTTGTCTATCTGCGCTATGCGCGAGCGATGCGCCCCGGCGGCCTGGCGCCGGCGGGAAGGACGACATCGGGTCATTTCGACGCGGACGAGCTGGGGACGCTGGACCTAGGCTTCCGCCGCAGTTTCTGGCGCGATCGGGTGAGCCTGTCGGGCAGCGCCTTCTTCACCGAATGGACGGAGATCCAGTCGGACTTCCTGCTGCGCAACGGCCTGGTCAGCACGCGCAACGCCGGCCGAGCCCGCATCCTGGGGATCGAGGCGGCCGCCGACTGGGATATCGGCGCGGGCTTTGGCCTGTCGCTGGGCGCGCTCGCGCAGAATGGCCGACTGACGCACAGCGAGGACGGATCGCGCATCGATGACCGGCGCCTGCCGATCAGCCCCAATGTCACGGCGCGCGCGGCCTTGTCGAAACGGTGGAGCCAAGGGCGCTGGAGCGGCCAGTCGACGATCCAGATCAACCATATGGGCAGCGCGCGCCTCAGCTTCGATGATGATCTCGACCGGGACATGGCGCCCTATAGCGTGGTCACCGTCGACATGTCGGCGGCGCGGGGCCCCTGGACGCTGGGCCTGCATGTCGACAATCTGTTCGACATCCGGGGCGACAGCTTCGCCTTCGGCAATCC
>DATEJA010000273.1:0-4816 GCA_035278405.1 Sphingobium sp.
CAGCTCATGCGTCAGCCGCGCCGCCCGGTCGGGATAGGCGGCGGCGAAATCCGCCCGCGCCTGGTCGGAAAAGGCCCGCGCAACGATGGGTGAGGGCGCGTTCATGCCTGTCCTTTCATCCGGCTCGCGATCGCCTCGACCCCGTTCGCCAGCGCGAAGGCGGCGGCGCGCCCGAGCCGCGCGATGCCCCCGCCGCGCAGGGCGATGCGATATTGCACGACCGTCCGCCGCTCGGCCCACAGGCTGTCGATCATCGGGTGGTCGGCGGCGGCGCAACTGTCCATCCAGCCGATCGCCGCATCGCCCTGCACCGCATGGAGGTTCATCAGCTCGATCAGCACGCCGGGCGAAAAGCGGCCCAACGCCTCGTCAAAGGCGATCTTGAAGGAAAAGGCGCCCTCGCCATGACGGAAATTGGCCAGCATCGCGATCGGCCGGCCGTCCAGGTCGATGCGCAGGAAATGCAGCCGCCCCGCGTCGAAGGCCGCTGCGCAGGCCGCGCGAAAGAAGGCGGCATCGCCCGGCCGACAGGCGAGCGCGGTGCCCTCGCGCCCCTTCCAGCCCGACGCCTCCAGCGCCAGGAAGTCGGCGCACCAGCCCGGCAGCTCGTCCCGCTCGGCCAGCATGCGCTCGCCGACCGCGCCCAGTTCCGCCAGCCGCTTCTGCAGCCGCCTTATCTCCTTGCGCTTCTTGGCCCGCACATGGGTCTGCCAATAGCTGTCCGCGTCCAGGTCGGACCGCAGCATTGCCCGCTCATAGCGATGCACTTCGCGCCGCCCGCGCCGCTGCTCGACGCACAATGCCTCCAGCGCGGCGGCATTGGCGCCCGCCGCGTCCAGCCCCTGCAAATACAGGAAGCCCGGCGCCCAGGGCGCTGCGTCGAGCTGCGCCAGCAGCCCGGCCCAGGCGGCCTTCTCCTCGCCCCGGCGGATCAGCGGCGCGCCGAAGAAACAATGATCGTGCATCCAGTTGCCGACGCAGGGGACAGGCAGGCGGCCATGATGCGATGTCACGACGACGGGCAGCAGGCCGATCAGCTCTCCGCCGCTTTGCGCCTCCAGCAGCCGCACTGTGCGCGTCGCCGCCAGATGGTCCAGCGCGGCGCAGAGCATGTCGGGCGCATAGAAGGCATTGGGCTCGGCCGCCTCCTGCGCCAGTGCGATCCAGCGCGCCCGCTGCGCCGGGGCATAGGCGCGCGCGCCCGCGGCCAGGGGATGGGAAGCCATGTCCATGAGAAAAGGCGCATAAACAGCAATGATTAGGGAATAGCTAAACTTGCCTCATTCGGACATGGCCTGCCTCTTTCGGGGGAAAGCCCTTTACATCGCGCGCGGGAGATTGTCTGTGGACGGCACATGCCGCGCACCAGCCCCCAAGAGAGTCCCATGGCGATCCCTTCCCTGCCGTTTTTCGATCGGACTGCCGCATGACCATCCTCGTCACCGGCGCGGCTGGCTTCATCGGCATGCATGTCGCCGACCGGCTGCTCGGCGCGGGGCGCGCGGTCATCGGCATCGACAATCTCAACGATTATTATGCCGTCTCGCTGAAGCAGGACCGGATCGCCGCGCTGCAGCAGCGCCATGGCAAGCTCTTCACCTTCGCCGCGCTCGATTTCGCCGACATGGACGCGCTGCAGGCCGCGCTCGCCGACCAGAAGGTGGAGGCGATCATCCACCTCGGCGCGCAGGCGGGCGTGCGCTATTCGCTCATCAACCCACACGCCTATGTCCGCTCCAACCTCGCCGGCCATGTCAACATGCTCGAACTGGCGCGGCAGCGGAATGTGCGGCACCTCGTCTATGCCTCTTCCTCCTCGGTCTATGGCGGCAATGACAGCCTGCCCTTCCGGGTCGAGGACCGGGCCGACCATCCCGTGTCGCTCTATGCCGCGACCAAGCGTGCGGACGAGCTGATGAGCGAGACCTACGCCCATCTCTTCCGCATCCCCATGACCGGGCTGCGCTTCTTCACCGTCTACGGCCCTTGGGGCCGGCCGGACATGGCGATGTGGATCTTCACCTCGAAGATCCTTGCCGGCCAGCCCATCCCGGTCTTCAACCATGGCCGGATGCAGCGCGACTTCACCTATATCGACGATATCGTGACCGGCGTCATCGGCTGCCTCGACCATCCGCCGGCCGATGACGGCGCGCTCAAGGCGGGGGGCAGCCGCTCGCCCCACCGGCTCTACAATATCGGCAACAACCGGCCCGAAGAGCTGATGCACCTCATCGCCGTGCTGGAGGATGCCTGCGGGCACAAGGCGCAGATCGACTTCCAGCCGATGCAGCCGGGCGACGTCCATGCGACCTTCGCCGACATCAGCGCGATCGTGCAGGATATCGGCTTCGCGCCCACCACCGGCATCGAAGAAGGGGTGCCCCGCTTCGTGTCCTGGTATCGCGACTATCATGCCGGGTGAAAACGCGCCACGACTCTGACCGCCTTGGAAAGTTCCCGGCGCCGCTCCCCGCCTTCGTATTTTGCCCGACTGTGGCTGGAATAGCGCGTAAATTTACGCCTGTAGCCGCGAAAACCAATTGCCATCATTGCCCGACCGGGCCTATCCCCTGACGCGGGTGCCGGTTCACACCGGATGGGTCGCGGAAAAGAGGTCAGGGCGGTGGGCCGAATACGGCTTCCGTCGCCATGCCGGGTCAGTCGAAAACAACGACAGCCAGGCGTGGAAAAAAGGGCAAACGCGTGTCTACAGTATCGAAGATCGTGCCTTTCGGGTCCGGTAGCCGAATTATCGAAACCGCTGCCAGGACCCTGTCGACCGCATCCCAAGGGATCAACGCGCTGGAAGGCAAGTTCGCCGACCGCGACTTTGCCGCCATCTTCCTGCGTCTCGTCGGCATCATCATCAACATACGCGGCCGCGTGATCGTGACCGGCATGGGCAAGAGCGGCATCGTCGCGCGCAAGATGACCGCGACGCTGACCTCGACGGGCACGCCCGCCATCTTCATGCATCCGGCCGACGCGGGCCATGGCGACCTCGGCATGGTGACGCCGGACGATGTCGTCCTGATGCTGTCCCATTCGGGGGAGTCGAACGAACTCGGCCCCATCATCCAATATTGCAAGCGCTTCGGCATCCCGCTGCTGGGCCTGACGGCCCGCCCGCAGAGCACGGTGGCGACCGCGTCCGACGTCTGCGTGCTGCTCCCTTCCGTCCGCGAAGCCTGTCCCAACGAACTGGCGCCGACCACCTCGACCACCGTGCAGATGGCCTTTGGCGATGCGCTGGCGATCGCGCTCATGGAAATGCGCGGCTTTTCGGCCGACGATTTCCACAAATTCCATCCCAATGGCCGCCTCGGCGCGCAGCTGGTCAAGGTGCGCGAACTGATGGCGGAGGGCGACGCCGTGCCTCGCGTGCGGGAGGATGCCTCGCTGCTCGACGCGACCATCGAAATGACCCGGGGACGCCTGGGCGGTACCGCCGTGGTCAACCAGCATGGCGAACTGATCGGCGCCTTCACCGATGGCGACCTGCGCCGCACCGTCACCGGCACGCAATATCTGACCGAGCCCGTAGGGCGCTTCATGACCGCGACGCCGCTGGCGGTCGGTCCCGAGGAACTGGCCTCCGAAGCGTTGCGCCTCATGCATCTGCACAACATCACGCTGCTGTTCGTCTGCGAAGCCGGGCGGCTGCTCGGGGCGATCCACATGCACGACCTGCTGCACGCCGGGGTCGCCTGACCACAGCCATCGTCATCCCGGCGCGGGCCGGCTCGTCGCGCCTGCCGCGCAAGCCGCTGCGGATGATCGCCGGCCGCACCCTGCTGCACCGCACGATCGCCATGGCGCGGGCGGCGATCGCCGATGTCGCGGACGCCGAACTCATCGTCGCGACCGACGACGCGGAAATTTTCGACCATGCCCGCGCCGTTGGCTGCCGGGCGGCGATGACCGACAGCGCGATCGCGACCGGATCGGGCCGCGCGCTCGCCGCCGCCCTGCAACGCGCCACGCCGCCGCGCTTCGTCGTCAACCTTCAAGGCGACTCGCCCTTCCAGCCCGAAGGCGCGCTGCGCGCCGTTATCGCCGCGCTGCAATCGGGCGCGCAGGTGGCGACCCCCGTCATCGCGCTCGACTGGGCGGCGCTCGACGCGCTGCGCGATCATAAGACGCGCTCGCCCTTCAGCGGCACGACCTGCGCGCGCGCGCCGGACGGACGGGCGCTCTGGTTTTCCAAGACCATCATCCCCGCCATCCGCAACGAGGACGCGCTGCGCGCCAGCCAGCCGCTCTCGCCGGTCTGGCGCCATGTCGGCCTCTATGGCTACGCGCTCGACGCGCTCATGCGGTTCGAGCAGGCGCCGCCTACCGCGCTCGAAAATTGCGAAGGGCTGGAGCAGTTGCGCCTCATCGAACTCGGCATCCCCATCCTCACCGTCGCGGTCCCATCCCCGCTGTTCGACAGTTCGGGCATCGATACCGAGGCCGACATCGCCCGCGTCGAATCCCTCATCGCCATCCATGGCGACCCCACGCCCGCCCTGGAAGTCCTGAACAACTGACCTCCGTTCGTTTCGAGCGAAGTCGAGAAACCGTAAGCCCGCATGCGCCGCATCTTCATCATCCGCCACGGCAACACCTTCGAAAGCAGCGCCACCGCCTGCCGCATCGGCGCGGGGACCGACATCCCGCTCGTCGACAGCGGCCGCGCCCAGGCGGACCGCTTGGGCGACTGGTTCGCGGCGCAGGCCCTGCCGGTCCGCCGCCTGTTCAGCAGCCCGCTGCGCCGCGCGACCGAGACGGCCGCGCGGATCGGCGCCGCCATCGGCCATGCCTCCGACGG
>DATEJA010000274.1:0-11645 GCA_035278405.1 Sphingobium sp.
CTACCAGCGGGTGGGGGCGGAAGCCTTCCTGGACGTGTCGGCCAGCTATCGCGTCAAGCCGGGCATCACCGTCACGGTCGGCGCGGAAAATCTGCTCGACAATTATCCCGACAAGGGCGGGCCGGTGAGCGCTTTCGTCGGTCCTTATCCGCTGCTGCGCCCCTATGACGCCGATGGCGGCAGCTATTATCTGCGCCTTTCGGCATCCTTCTGATGGATCGACTTGACCCGGGGGGCCACTTCCTTCCGCATGCTGACGGACGAAAGCGGGATCCCGGGTCAAGACCCGGGATGACAATGATCGAACGAACCGCGATACCATCTGGAGTATGACGATGATCAACGAAATCACAGAGGCGGGCGGGGTTCCCGCCGACCTGATCCGATCTTCCTATGACCGGGCGCTTGATTTCGACCACTATGCCCGATGGGTGCTGACCCATGGCGACCTCATACGCCGCAGCCTGGGCGAAGCCATGCGCCAGAATTACGAGCGGCTCGTCTTCACCGAGGCGGAGATCGCGTCGATCAGGGCGATCGGGGCCCAGCATCGCATCATCGCGCTGGTGGATGTGGGCTGCCCCGACGTCGCCGCCAACCTGCCGATCGTCGCCCGCATCACGCAGATCAACCCAGGGATCGAGCTGCGCATCCTGCATCGCCCCGATCATCTGGACCTGGCCTATGCTGTTGCGGAGGCCTATCCGGGCAATGACGGGCTGACCCACGTCCCCACCTATGTCGTGCTGGACGAACAGGGAAAAGAGCTGGGAGCCCTGCTCGAACGGCCCGACGAGGTCACGAAATTCACCGCCAGGCGCAAGGCCGCAGCCTATCGCGAATGGCACCAGCGCTTCCCCGGCGTCGCCGTCGGCGACCTGCCGGAGGATTATAGGAAGAATTTCTTCCTCGATTATAACAGCTGGCGCCTCGGGCTGCTCGACCTGGAACGGGCGGCGGTCGTGGCATGGCTGGTTCGGGCGACCAGCGGGAAGGGCTGAAAGATGATCCAGCCGATCACGCTCCGCTTCAGGATGGGGCTGCTCGCCGCAACGATGCTGGGTGCGACCTTCGCCTCTTCCGGCGGTGCTAAGCCGCAGGCCCAGCCTGCCGCACCATCGGAGGAAAGGGCAGCGTCCACCGCTGCGCTGCCGGTCGCCAGGGACAAGATGATCTATCTGTTCACCCGGCGTCCTGGCATCGACCGCGAAGAATATCAGCGCGTCTATCGTGAACTCCATTCGCCGCTCGGCATGCAATATTTCACCAACATCATCGGCTACACCGTCGATTTCGTGACTTCGCAAGGCGGGCCCGATGCGCTGGCCGAAGTCTGGGTTCCCTCAGCCGCCGACCAGATGAACCCGGCCAAGGCATTGAAGCCCTATCTGCCCGAAGACATGCCCCGGGTGCGGGCGGACGAGAAGGCGCGGGCCGGCAATCGGATGGAAGGCTTCATCGTCGACGAACAGGTGGTGCGCGGCAAGCCGGTCGACGCCGAACTGGGGCGGACACCCGGCGTCAAAATCATCTGGCTTTATCGCCGCGGCGACAAGGTGCCCGCCCCGCCCGCTGCTGCCTGGAGAGTGGTCGACAACCGCGTCAAGAACAACCCGGTCGGCGCTGCCGTGAACGGGGTATGGAAGGAAGGGTCGTCGGACATCGTGCTGATCCGCATGGCCTGGGCGAATGATCTCGCCGGCTTGGGAACGCTTGCGCCCGGCGCGCTCGTCACCACGGAATGGCGGTTCCGTCCGTCACCCTGGAAATGAGGGCGATGAGGGGCTTGCACCCGCCCGAATTCACCGCACGGTCGCTGACGGTGGCGGGATCGGCCATGGCGGCGACCATGTTCAGCAGCATGGTCTTCGCAATGACCGCTATCGCCGTCTTCATGGACCGGATCGCGGCCGACTATCATTGGGGCCATGGCGAGATCGGCGCGGCGGTCACCATCCTGTCGGTGGGCATGGCGATCAGTTCGCGCATCTTCGGCCCGCTGGTGGACAGGCTGGGGCCACGCGCCATCACCCTGCCGCTGACCTTCCTGTCCGGCCTCATCCTGGCGGGCTTTTCGCTTCTCGGCTCGTCGCTGCCCGCCTTCTACGCCGCCCATTTTCTGCTCGGCCTCGGATCGCCGGGCGCGGTCGCTCATAGCAAGCTCATCGCGACATGGTTCTTTCGGCGGCGAGGGATCGCGCTCACCGTCATGGCGCTGGGCGCCGCCTTCGCGCAAATGGCGCTGCCGCCGCTGACCCGCGCGGTCATGGACGCGATCGGCTGGCATCGGGCCTATCTCGTCTTTGGCCTCGGCGGGCTGATGATCTGCTTCCCGATCCTGCTGGCCTTCTATCGCGAACGCACGGTTGCCGGCGAGGACGCGGATGCCCGGGACCAGAGCAGCGGCGAGGTGGCCCCCGACGGCGCGCCCCGGATGAAGATCCGCGACGCCATGGCGGGACGCACCTACTGGCTGATCATCGGCATGCAGATCGCCGGCATCTTCGCCTATAGCGGGATCGGCACGCACGCGCTCGGCATCATCGGCGAACGGGGGGTCGCGCCGGACTATCGCATCTGGGGCCTTTCGCTTCTGGCCTTCGGCGCGCTCGCGGCGCAGATCGGCATCGGGTTCCTGCTCGACCTGTTCGACACGCCCCGTGTCGTCATCCCCTTTGCCCTTGCCGCATTGGGCGGGCTCGTCCTGATGGCGTTGGGCCAAGGCAACGGCGCGGTGCTGACCGGCATCCTTCTCTTCGGGCTGGGCACGGGGGGCGAGACGGGGATGACATCCTATTTCATCAGCCGCTATTTCGGCGTGCGCAATTTCAGCACGATCTACGGCTCGCTCTTCCTGCTGCTGCTGGTCGGATCGTCGGGATCGGTCGTCGTGGGGCTGATCTACGACCGGACCGGCTCCTACGGCCCGGCGCTTGTCGCCGTGGGGGGAGCGCTCCTGATCGCCATGCTGCTGCTCTGGCGGCTCGGCCCCTATCCCTATCCGGTGAAGCATGGGAATGAAGGCATGGTTCCCCACGAAGATGCGCCGCTCGCCCGCACCGATCCCTCTCCCCAGGCAGGATAGCTTGCATGCAGAAACGCCCTCGTGCCGCCCTGAAACGCACCGCCAGCCTCACCCTCCTGTTGGCGGGGATGATCGCCGGCACGGCCTGGGCAACGGGCAAGCCTGATGGCGGGATCAGCGCCGCCGCGCGATCCGTTCATGAGCGGGCGATCGTGCTCGACACCCATTTCGACACGCCGGCTCATCTGGGTCGGCCGGGATGGAGCATCATGGATCGCCACGACAGCAGGATCGATGGCGACCGGGTCGACTGGCCGCGCATGGTGGACGGCGGCGTCGATGGCGGCTTCTTTGCCATCTACACGCCGTCGGGACCGCAGACGCCCGCGGCCGATCGCGACGCCCGCGACTTCGGCTTTGTGCGGGGCATGCAGATCCGCGAGATGATCGTCCGCTATCCCGACCGCTTCCAGCTCGCCTTGAAAGCGGACGACGCACGCAAGGCGGCGGCGCAGGGCAAGCGGGCGGTCTTCATCAGCATGGAAAATGGCTCTCCCTTCGAGGCCGACCTCAGTTTGATGCGGACCTTCCAGGCGCTCGGCGTCACGATGATGGGGGCGGTGCACCGAAAGAACAATGCGCTGGCCGACAGCGCGACCGACACGCCGCAATGGCACGGCCTGTCGCCCAAGGGACGGGAATTCGTCGCCGAAGCCAATCGGCTGGGCATCCTGATCGACCTGTCGCATGCGTCGGACGAGGTGCTGCGCCAGACCGTGGCCTTGTCGAAGGTGCCGGTCATCCTTTCCCATTCGGGCATGCGCGCGGTCTACAACCATCCCCGCAATGTGTCGGATGACGACGCCAGGCTGGTCGCCGATCATGGGGGCGTCATCTCCATCAACGCCTATGGCGGCTATATGGTCGACACGCCCGCGAACCCGGCGCGGGAGGCTGCCCTGAAGGGATTGGCGGACGATTTCGCACGGGTCGACCGGATGAGCGTGGCGGAAAAAAGAGCGCTGATCGCCCGGCAGAACGAGATAGATCGCCTCTATCCGGCACCTCGGGCCGATTTCGGCAATTTCATGGATCATCTGCTCCACGCCATCAGGCTGATCGGCGTCGACCATGTCGGCATCAGCGGCGACCTGGACGGCGGAGGTGGCGTCGACGGGCTGGAGGATGTCGGCGATTATCCGAAGATCACGGCCGCCCTGCTTGAGGCGGGCTACAGCCCCGACGATATCGCCAAGATCTGGGGCGGCAATGTGTTGCGCGTGCTTCGCGAAGTTCAAGCGGCAGCTTCGGGGTGAACCAGACGGCCGTCTACCTCTGTCGATGCGCGCCTTGGCCGCCCAAAAGAAAATCCCCCGGCCGCTCCCGCGACCGAGGGACATTCAAGCTTCAACTCACCCCCTGACCGGGGCCTATTGCCGGTTTAGTGGGAACCGAATGTGTAGCGCAGCTGGACGCCGAATTCGCGCGGCTGGGTGGCGGTGACCAGGTCATATCCCAGATCGCCGTAAATGGCGTCGGGGGCCAGGGCGCGGCGGGTCAGTTCATGCTTCACGTTGAAGAGGTTCTTCGAGAACAATCCCACGTCCCAGCCGACATGATCGTCGGTCAGGCCGGCAAACAGGTCGACAAGGGCGAAGGCGGACGAAGGGCGCCGCGAAATGCCGTAATTCTTGCTCTTGCCCTGATAGTTGACGTTGAACCGCAGATAGCCGTCGATATTGCCGGTCAGCTCATGCTGATAGCTGCCCATCAGATTGGCCTGGAAATAGGGCGAGGGGGTGATGTCCTGCCCGCGCGTCGTGGGGCAGAAGTTGATCGGGTTCGCGGCGCTGACGGCGGTCGCGGCGGCGCAGTCGCCCGGGTTGGCCGGAACCAGCCCGCCGCGCGATTCCATCTTGGCGTAGCTCACATTCGCGTTGATCGAGAAATCGGGGAAAGGCTTGGCGTAGAACTCCGCTTCGAAGCCGCGCACCCGTGAGTCCACATTGCGGAAGAAGGACTGGTTGGTGGTTGCGGTCGAGAGCGAGGTCGAGCTGAAGTAGCGGATGCCCGGGAAATTCGCCAACTGGCCCTTATAGTCGATCTGGAAGACAGCGATGTTGAAGTGCACATTGGGCGCGAGCGTCGACTTGAACCCGATTTCGTAGGAGGTCGACTTTTCCGGCGCCGGATTGATCAGGTTGAGCGGCAGGCCGGTATTCAGGATCGCGGCCAGCCCCTGACGGAAGGAGCTGCCGACCGTGCCATACAGCAGGATGTTGTCGCCGAACTTCTTGGAAACAGAGGCATTGTAGATCGTCGCGCTGTGCTTGTTGGGATAGAATACCGGCGCGCCGACGCTCGCGGGGATCGGGAAGTCGCAGAAGCCGGGGAAGACGCTGTTGGTAAAGCCCGCGAAGGTGCAGGATAGCGATCCCAGCGCCGCCGGCTTGGGGAAGGGGAAAGCGCCGGCGCTGAGAGTCAGCTGCGCGGTGACCGGCTGCGAACTCTTGATGTGCCGGATGCCGCCGGTCACTTCGATGTCATAGGGCAGGTGGAGCTGCACATTGCCGTAGACCGATTCATCCTTTTCGCGGATCGTGATCGGCGCCACGCTGGTGAGGATATAGGCCGGCACCGGCGTCGTGACCTGGCCGGGGAAGAAGCCGAACGCGCCGGGGAGGAAATTGGGCGCCGTGTTGGTGATGATGCTCGACGACGTATTGCGGAAATAGCCGACGTCATAGTCGAACAGATGCTGCCCGCGTTGCGAGGACAGCCGTACCTCATGGATTGTCGTCTTGAGCCTTTGCTGGGTGGAATTGGCGACATCATAGCCGGTGAGGATGTTGCCGACATCCTGCGAGCCGCCGCCGTCCGAATGACCCCAGTCCCGGCCGAAATTATAGCTGAGCGTCTGGCCGAACACGTCCCACTTGGCGTTGACCGTCACCTGCTGGCTGCTGGCGGTGCTGTCGTTGGAGATTTCGGACACGCTGGCATATTGGTCGACGGCCAGGGTCGGGCCGTTGAAATGGGCGGGGATGCCGCGGGCGGGATTGCCGAGGCTGCCGGTGCCCGCCACCGCGCTGAAGAAGGTGCCGTCATAATGCCGGTTCTGGTACATGGCGAACAGCTCGACCGTGTCGGTCGGCTGGAAGAGCGCCGAAACCCGGAAGAGCCGATCCTTCACCTCGGGCTGTTTCGACAGGAAGATCGACCGTACCGTATTGGCTTCGCTGCGTTCGAAATTGCCGGCGACGCGCACCGCGAGCATGTCGGGAATGATCGGGAAGCTGATCGCGCCCTGGACATTCTGGTGATCGTGGGTTGCCACCATGCCCTGCACATAGCCGCCGATGTCCGTCAGGTCGGGACGGCGCGTTGCGATGGTGATGGCGCCCGAGATCGACGGCGCGCCGCGCGAGGTCCCCTGCGGGCCGTGCAGCACTTCGATCTGCCCCACGTCAAACATGCTGAACAGCCCGGTATTGGGGCTCAAGGGCAGTTCGTTGAGGTAGATCGGCACCGCCGCGGCACCCGACGAGGGCGACCAGCGGACACCGCGCATGATGATGGCCTGGTCGGACTGCGACGTCGTGGGCGGCGTGATCGTCAGGCCTGGCGCGAGCTTGGAGAGTTCCTCCGCCCTGGTGATGGCGAGATCCTTGATGGTCTGGCCGCTGATCGGAACGATGCTGACCGGGACATCCTGCGCGGACTCGTTCGAACGGCGGGCGGTCACGACGATTTCGCTGCTAAGGTCCCTTCTGTTTTGAGCCTGGGCGATCGTCGGGGCCGCGACGGCAACGGTGCTGACTCCGGCCAGAATCATGACGGCAAATTTGCGCATGGACGCACTCTCCTCCCCAAAAGTCCGAGGCGCATTTTTGGCGTGGATGCTTTCGCCTCGGTTGAAATATTCAACTACTGCAAGGCTTGGTTTATCATTTGTGGTTCAGATGCTGCCGAACTTCTGCGAACGGCGCCCCCAACGCCATGCAGCGGACAGACCTGTCCAGCCTTGCTTTACTTGCAAGATTCATGGAAATACATGCGCCGATCGCCGCTTCTCGCGACAATACGGCTCGGCGCCCCCTACAGCTTTCATCCTCATCATCTATATAATTGGTAACTGCGCTACCACGGGCGATTAAACTAAGTCAAGCGACACAATGCACCGTCGCGACGGCGGGAACGCTCACCCCCGCAAGTGCAGGGATTTCCACCTTGATTTCCACGCGCAAAAACGTTACGACATATTGTCGCAAAGATCGGTGGATGGTGAATCACCGTCGCTGACCCGGTGCTACCAGCTTTGGGAGAGGACAGGATCATGGCAACCAATCTGGCTACCGCGCAGCGGGTGAGCGCGAATTTTTCCGCCGATCCCGCCAATGCCGGCAGCTATTCGCAGTTCAGCCGCGGGCTGGTCGACATGGACCTGCAGGCGGTCGAACTGCCGTTCGTGAACATCCGCACCATGACCCCGCCGTCCGCGCTCGACCGCGAAGGCTTCATCCTGGCCCACCATGACGTGACGGGCGACTGGTCAAGCCAGGCGTGGCTGGACGAGGTCTATGTGCCCTCCTGCCTCGACCTGGTGCAGCGGCTCACCCATGCGAGCGCGGTGTTCAACCTCTATTTCCCCATCATCCGGTCGGTGAACAACCGCGACGGAGAGGCGGTGCCGGCGGCCTTCCTCCATATCGACCAGACCCGGGTCGGCTATCGCGAGCAGGCGCAAGTGCTGGCCCAGGCCCATGGCCGCGAATATAAGGGCGGCGCCGTCTACAATGTCTGGAAGGCCGTTTCGCCGCCGCCCCAGGACCAGACGCTCGCCTTTCTCGACCAGCGTCATATCGATCCCGCCGACCTGGTGCTGGGTATGAACGTCGAGCAGGGCGGCAGCGGCGGCGCGCCCTTCTACGGCATCGCGCCGCCGCGCGTGCCCCAGCCCATCCATGGCGTGCCCGACCTGACCGCGCGGGAGTCGCTGGTCTTCCTGGCCGTGAACATGGATGACGACAAGCCGCTGGGCGTCGCCCATACCTCGATCGCGCCGCCGCCCTCCGATCAGGCGCCGAACCCGCGGCAGAGCGTCGAATTGCGGGTGCTGGCGCTGTTCGACTGAGCCATTTGCCGACCGGGCCGGATGCCGTGCAGCCGGCCCGCGCGCCTTATAGCAAAGGATATACCTCACCATAGCAGTCCCGGGGTCGCGGGGGCGGTGTTAGCTTGCCCTTCCCCGCACAGAGGAGACCAGCCTTGATCGAGGATCCCACCCCCCTCAATGCAGCCGCCGATCGGCGCCGCTTCCTGCAGACATGCGGCCGGTTCGCCGCGACCGTTCCCCCGGCCGTCACGATCATGTTGTCGACCTCTCTGTCGTCGGAGGCGATCGCCAAGTCCGGCGGCGGTGGTGGCGGTGGTCCCAAGGGCAATAATGGCGTCGGCAACGGCCCGGACCCGCAGCCTCCGGGCAATCCCAAGATCAACGACGCGCCCGGCACGGGCCCCGGCCATCCGGGCAACCGTGGCGGCGGGAAGCACTGACGAAGCGTCCGTCTCATGGCAGGGGGCCAGTTGGCCCGTGGGGGGTCTGAGCCGATGTTGCGCCTGACGCCGGGAACGTCGATCGCCTTCATCGATGATCAGCCGATCATCGTGTCGGAAGCCCGGCGAGCGCTGTTCGAAGTCAACCAGATCGGCGGCTATATCGGCTGCCGTCTGGAGGACGGCGTCAGCCTGGGGCAATTGGCCGAAGAGGTGAAGGAGCGGGGCTTCGGCCCGGCCTCTGCCATGTTGCGAAGCGTGCTGGCGGACTGGTCACAATCCGGGCTGGTCTGCGCCACCGACGCGCCGCCTTCCACCCCGCCGGTTCTGGTGCAGCCGATCGAACTGGCGGGGGCAAGGCTGGTGCTGCGCCATCATGATCCGGCGCTGGCGGCGCGCGTGGCGCCGCTGTTCGCGCATCTGCAAAGGGCGGGGCAGGGCGCTGATATCGTCTACGATCTGTGGAGCGCGCACGGGCTCGCGCTGCTCAACCGCGACGGCGGCCGCGCCTCGGTGCTGCATGCCGATCAGGTGGGACCGCTGGTCAAGGCCCGCTTCACCCAGGATATGCTGGACGACAGCCGTTCGGGCCTGGCGCTCCACGCCGGCTGCCTGCATCGCGGCGGCCGCGCGTTGCTGCTGACCGGGGCGCCGGGCGCGGGCAAGACCACGCTCAACGCCTGGCTGCTGGGCGCGGGCTTTGCCTATGATGGCGATGACATCGCCTTGCTGCGCCCCGATGGACGGGTGCGCGGCCTGCCTTTCCTGCCGACGATCAAGTCCGGCGCCTGGCCGCTGATGGCGCGCCGCTTCCCCGCGCGCTTCGGATCGGCGATCCATTTGCGGCCCGATGGCAAGCGCGTCCGCTATCTGACCCCGCCCGCATGGGCCACGGCCGGCCCGGTGCCGATCGGCTGGATCATCAAGCTGCGCCGGACCCGCGCCGGCGCGGCGCGGCTGGTGCCGATGCACCCCGCCGCCGCGATCCGGCACCTGCTGTCGGAAGCCGCATCGGCCAGCGGCGCGGTCGATGCCGCAACGCTCGGCACGCTGATCCGCGCGGTCACGGCGGCGCGCAGCCATGAACTCCATTATCATGATCTGGATGAAGCGGCGCGGCTGATCGCGGGATTGTGCGACGATGGCGCAGCCTGATCCGCTCCACGGCCTGCTCGCCTGCCTGCGCGGCGAGGTGCCCGACCGCGCCGACTGGGCGGCGATCATCGCGCTGGCCAACAAGACCTTGTGCAGCCCGATGGTGGCGGCCCGGCTGGCGGATGCGGGGCGCTTGGCCGACCTTCCCGCCGACGTGCGCGCCTTTCTGGACGAGATGCTGGCCCGCAATGGCGAGCGCAACCAGCGGCTGCTGGCGCAACTGGGGGAGGCGACCGCCCAGCTCGATGGTGCCGGCGTGCCGTCGGTCCTGCTCAAGGGCGCCGCCTGGCTCGCCCGCGCGGCGCCGGCCGACCGGCCCGCCCGGATGCTGGCGGATCTCGACCTGATGGTCGCGCCCGACCAGTTCTTCGCCGCGATCGATCGGCTGGGCGCGATCGGCTACCAGCTGGAAGCGCCCGCGCAGCGGCCCGACGTGCCGGCGGTGCTGTGGCGCACGCAAGATGCCGCGACGATCGACCTCCACAGCGATTATGGCAGTCCGACGACGCTCTTCTACCGTCATGAGGATCTGGCGCGCGATGCGGTGGCGGTCGACCTCCCCGGCGGCGGGGCGCTGCTGCCTTCCCCGGTCGCCTGCGTCGCGATCCTGCTGCTGCACGACCAGCTCAAGGGCCGCGACTATCTGCGCGGGCGGATCGACCTGCGGCATTTGCTCGACATTGGCTCTTTCGCTGCGGGCTTTGGCGAGGATGATTGGGCGGCGCTGGAGCGGCTCTTCGCCAGCGGCTATGCGCGCCAGGCGATGCGCACGCAATTGCTGACGGCGCGCGAGTTGCTGGGGATGGCGGTGCCCGACCGGCTGGTGCGGGGGCTGCGGCCGCGCTTGCAATATGGGCGGCGGCGGTTGCAGCGGCGCTGGCCGGGGCTGACGCCGCTGCTGACGTTGCTGTCGCTGCTCGACCCGGCCTATCTGGCCGCGCGCCGGGCCGCGCGCCGGACGAGCGCCGGGGGCGAGGCGGCAGGGACCGGATTGCCCCGCCGCGACAGCCTGTTCCGGCTGTTTCTTCGCCACGAGCTGGGCAAGATCTGAGCCAAGGGGGGCGGACGCGCCGCGCCCGCCCACCCACCGATCGCCTACCGGCCGGCCCGTTCGAGATAAAGGTCGCGCAGGCGCGCGATGTCGGCGTCCGACAACCCCATCTCATCGCGCAGATAGCCGCGCGCGCCGTCCTTGTGCGCGTCGAGGCGCGCGAACATCGCCTTGATATAGGCCGCGTCGGCCCGGCTCAGCTCCCGCCGGACCGGGGCGGGAAGCCGCGCGAAGACTTGCGCCGTGGGCGCCTTCATCACCTGCGGGTCGTTGGCGGGCAGGTAGCGATTGGTCAGCTCATAATCCGCGATCACGGTCGGGCGCGGCACGCCGAGCGCGGTGAGGAGGAGGGCGGACGCGACGCCGGTGCGATCCTTGCCGCCCGAACAATGGAAGGCGAGCGGCGCATGGCCCGCCAGCAATTCCTGGAACATGCGGCGATATTGCGGGGCGAAGGTCGTCAGCATCTGCGGATAATGGGCCAGCATCATCGCTCGCGCCTTTTGCGGGGTCAGCTTGTCCATGGACGGCATCAGGCCGACCTGGGCGGATTCATAATCCTCCGCGAAGGTTGTGGGTGCCTCGCCCGCCGGCCAGAGCGTGGGCTGGGCCGCGCGCTCATGCCGGTCGCGGAAGTCGCAGACCGTGCGGATGCCCAGACGATTGAGATAGGCATAATCCTGCGCCGTCAGTTCGTGCATCTCGCCCGATCGGAACAGGATCCGCCATTTGACGGTGCGCCCGTCGGCGGCGCGATAGCCGCCCAGGTCGCGGAAATTGCGCCCGCCCTGCAGCGGCAGCAGCCGCTCATGCGCGGGCTGCGCGGCCGCCGCCCGCGCCGGGGCGGCGGCGGACGGC
>DATEJA010000275.1:0-4807 GCA_035278405.1 Sphingobium sp.
ATTGACTATGTCGCGCATCTGCGAGCTGACCGGCAAGGGCCGCCAGGTGGGTCACAACGTGTCCCACGCCAATAACAAGACCAAGCGTGTGTTCCTGCCCAACCTGCAGAACGTGTCGCTGATCTCCGAAACGCTGGAGACCACGGTGAAGCTGCGCGTGTCGACCCACGGCCTGCGTTCGGTCGAGCATAATGGCGGCCTGGACAACTGGCTGCTGAAGACCAGCGACGACAAGCTGTCGCTGAAGGCGCGTCGCCTGAAGCGCGACATCGCCAAGAAGCAGGCTGCCGCCGCCGCCTGATTCGGGTTCGCGTCGTTCGCTTCCAAGAAGCGGCCTGGCAACGGGCCGCTTTTTTGCGTGTAAATGCACCGTGCTCCTGCGTGTACAGGGGCACGGCAGGAGCAGCCCTATCGGCGCAACGCGAATTTGAGCAGCAGGGTGCGCTGGAAGAATTCATGATTATCGTCGGACGCGATCCAGACGATCGTGCGTCCGCCTTCCTGCGTGACCGCCAGCCCTTCGAAATTGTCGGCCAATAGCGGCGGCGCGAGCCGGGCGAGGCTGTGCGCCTGGAGCAGGGCGCCCGGTCGCGGATGCGCGGGCAGTTCGACGATCGCCAGGACGGCGGTGAACAGGTCCTGCAGCGTCGCGCGCCGGTTGAGGACGAGCAGGTGGCGATCGTCCAGCGCCACCGCGTCGGTCGGGCGGTAGCCGCGCGGCGGGACGTAGCGCAGGTGTAGGGGATGCGGTGTGGCGCTTTCGGTCGGGTCGGCGGCGAACAGCAGCGTGTCGTGGCTGCCGTCGCTCGCCATGCCCATTTCGGCGATCGCCAGGAAGCGGCCGTCGCGCAGGCGCGCCATGGATTCGATCGATCCGGTTTCGGGCCATGCCTCGATCTCGGGCCAGGTGCGGCACGCCTCCACCCGCGCGAAGCCGGGGGCGTAGCGGCAGATGCGCTGCAGCATCTCGAACCCCACCCAATAGCGGTCGGTCGCCGGATCGTGCGCGAGGGATTCGGAATCCCAGGCCCACCAGGGCTGGTCCCGGTCTTCGGGCCGGACCGGCAGCGGCGCGATGAAGGGGTGGCGGTCCTCGCGGCCAGGCTGCACGGCAAAGCCCATCAGCGTGCCGGAATCGCTCAGCGCCAGGATCTGGCCGGGCGGGGCCACGAGCAGCGAGGATATGCCGCCAAAGCCGTGGTGCGGGCTGCTGAGCTGCCATCCGGCGAGATAATCGAGCGCGCCGACCGATCGCACCGGGCCTTCGGCGCTGAGCGGCAGGGGGCGGGCGGTGACGAGCAGCGGGCCGGCGCCGAACAGTTCCGGCTTGGCCTTGTGCGGCGCCGGCAACAGCAGGATCGCGAGCAGGAGGACGATCAGGATTCGGCGCATCGCCCCGCCATAGGCAATGCGCGCGCGCGAACCAATGGGCGTGGCGGGCCGAACGCCCGAAAGCGGGACAGCGGCGGGCGGCGGGCGTATAAGCGAGGGGCTTCGAACGGTGGGAGGAAGGCGGCCGAGGGCGGGCGAAAGCGCCCGCGTTCCCGCCAAAAGCTAGCTGAACAAGGGCTGTCATGCCCATTCAGGCTCGGCTCAATGCGAATCGGCCAAAAGGGGGGCAATCGATGGTGCGGGGGAATCGCAATGCACCCCAATCGATCGCAGTATTGAGGAGCAACGCCATGAAGAAGAAGTTTCTGATCAACATGGGGGCGGCGCTGGCAATGGGCGCTGCTTCGCTGGCCGCCACCGTGGCGCCGGCCCAGGCGCATGACGGCTGGGGCCGTTACGAGCGGGGCGACTATTATCGCGGCGACCGTGGCTATCGCGGCTATCGGGATGACTATTATCGCGGTTATCGCGGCGACCGCTATTATCGCGACAATTATTATCGCGGCTATCGCGGCGGCTATCGCTGCCGGGACAATGGCACGGGCGGCACCATCATCGGCGCCATCGCCGGTGGCCTGCTGGGCAACGAGATCGGCAAGGGCAGCGGCCGCTATGGCCGGCGCGGTGACGGCACCGCCGGCGCGATCGTGGGCGCGGGCGTGGGTGCACTCGCCGGCCGCGCGATCGACCGGGATTGCTGATTTCCCTCAGCCCCTGACAGGAAGGAGGGCCGTCCCGCGGGGGCGGCCCTTTTTTGTCGGGCAAAGGAAAAGGGCCGCTCCGTCACCGGCGCGGCCCTCTCTTCATCCTTCGAAGGAAGGAAGATTACATCGCGTTCGAAGCGGCGTTCGAAGCAGCGTTGGCAGCGTTCGAGGCCGAGTTGGAAGCGTTCGAAGCGGCGTTCTCGGCAGCGTTCATGGCGTTGTCGGCAGCATTCGAAGCGTTCTCGGCAGCGTTGGCCGCGGCGTTGGAAGCATTTTCTTCATGCTTCGAGCAAGCGGCGAGGCCGAGCGACGCGGCGAGAACGAGCGAAAGAGCAATCGACTTGGACATGGGCTAACCCCTCTCTGAGAATAAAAACGGTGCAGACCACTCTCGGAGAAAAGTTCACCCCCCTTTGCGCCTGCGGGGCCGATTCGTAATGAATTGGGTGACTCATGGCAATCCCATTCCTTCATTCTGGCGAGTCGCGGCGGTTTGCGCCCCGGCGTGGAGAGCTATTGACGCATATAAAGAATTCTTTATATGACATCGGCATGAGCGCCGCACTCGACATCTTCAGGGCCCTGGGCGACCCCACGCGGCTGCGCATCATCTATCTGTTGCGCGCGATGGAACTGGCCGTGGGCGAGATCGCCCAGGTGGTCGGGCAAAGCCAGCCGCGCGTGTCGCGCCATGTCCGCATCCTCGCCGAAGCCGGGCTGGTCGAGCGGCGCAAGGAAGGCAATTGGGTGTTCCTGCGGCTGGGGCGAGCGGCGCGGATCGCGCCTTTCCTCACCCTGTTCGACGAACTGGGGCCGTCGGAAAGCGAGCAATTGTGGCAGCGCGCCGACCTTGCCCGGCTGGCGGCGGTGCGCGCCGACCGGGCGCAGGCGGCGGAGGATTATTTCGCCGAACATGCCGAGGAATGGGACGCGATCCGGTCGCTCCACGTGCCCGAGGGCGATGTGGAACTGGCGATGACCGCGTTGCTCGGCGTCGAGCCGATCGGCCATCTGCTGGACGTCGGCACCGGCACCGGGCGGATGATCGAACTATTTGGACCGGCGGCGGCGCAGGTCACGGCGCTCGATCGCAGCCCCGACATGCTGCGGCTGGCGCGGGCCAAGCTGCCCGAGGATGCCGGCGACAAATATGCGCTGGTGCTCGGCGACTTCGGCGCGCTGCCGCTGGAGCCGGGCAGCGTCGACACGGTGGTGCTGCACCAGGTTTTGCACTATGCGCAGGCACCCGAGGCGGTGATCGCCGAGGCCGCGCGCGTCACCAGCGCGGGCGGCCGCGTGCTGATCGCGGATTTCGCGGCGCATGAACGGGAGGAACTGAGGCTGCGCGACCAGCATGCGCGGCTGGGTTTTTCCGACGAGCAGATGGACAGCTGGTTCGCCGACGCGGGCCTGGACCTGGAACGGGTGGAGGTGCTGCCCGGCCAGGAATTGACGGTGCAATTATGGCTGGGGCGGCGCCGGGGCGCCCGCATCCTGCCTATCGAAGGACGACTTTCCGCATGACCTTGACCTTCCCCTCGCTCGAAGAGGCGCGGCGCGCGCTGGATGCGCCGCTCTATGCGGACCTGGCCGGCGACCTCAATGTCAGCTTCGAATTCTTCCCGCCCAAGACGGAGAAGATGGAGGAGCAGCTTTGGTCCGCGATCCAGACGCTGACGCCGCTCAGCCCCAAATTCGTGTCGGTGACCTATGGCGCGGGCGGATCGACGCGCGAGCGGACGCATAATACGGTGGCGCGGATCGCGAAGGAAACGCCGCTGTCGGCGGCCGCGCATCTGACCTGCGTGGCGGCGAGCAAGGCCGAGATCGACGAGGTGGTCGACGCCTATTGGGAAGCGGGCGTGCGGCATATCGTCGCGTTGCGCGGCGATCCGCCCGAAGCGGGCACGAAGTTCGAGGCGCATCCCGAAGGGTATAAGGGCGCGGCGGAACTGGTGGAGGGGCTGATGAAGCGCCATCCGTTCGAGATTTCGGTCGCGGCCTATCCCGAGACGCACCCCGACGCGCTGAGCGCGCAGGGTGATATCGACAATCTGAAGCGCAAGCTGGATGCCGGCGCCAGCCGGGCGATCACCCAATTCTTCTTCGAGCCCGATACCTTCTTCCGCTTCCGCGATACGGTGGCGGCGGCGGGGATCGCCGCCGATATCATTCCGGGCATCATGCCGGTCAGCAATTTCGCGGCGGTGCAGCGCATGTCGGCCATGTGCAACACGCAGGTGCCGGGCTGGATGGGCAAGCTGTTCGAAGGGCTGGACGACCTGCCCGCCGCGCGGCAGCTGGTGTCCGCGACGCTGGCGGCGGAATTGTGCCGCAAGCTCTATGCGGGCGGCGTGCGCGACTTCCATTTCTATACGCTCAACCGGGCGGAATTGAGCTATGCCATCTGCCATTTGCTGGGGTTGAGGCCGACGGCGGCCAACGAGGTGGCAGTGTGACCCTTTGCTCCAAATTTATCCCGTTCGGGCTGAGCTTGTCGAAGCCCATCACTGAACGAAGTGAAGTGTCTTCGCTCCGCTCAGACGGGCACTTCGACAAGCTCAGTGCGAACGGAAATTGATGATGGCGACTGCTGAACAACGCTTCCGCGCCGTGGCTGCGGAAAAGATCATGATCTTCGACGGAGGCTACGGCACGTCGATCCAGAAACATGGGCTGACCGAGGCGGATTATCGCGGCTCGCTCGATCT
>DATEJA010000276.1:0-2983 GCA_035278405.1 Sphingobium sp.
GATCTGGACGCAGCGGGCGGCATCATCCGCGCCCGGTCCTCCAACGCCGCCATGACCTTCAAGGAACTGGCGAACGCCGTCTACATGCAGATGGGCCGCATCCCGCACGACAAGCGCGAAGACCTTACGGGCTCGGAATCCTACGACCCCTATCTCGGCACCGCCTGCTCCTCCTGCCACCTCGCCGTGGTGGAGGTGGACCCCGAAACCTACGGCGTGCGCGTCACCGACTATGTGGTGGCGGAGGATTGCGGGCGGATCATCAATCCGATGATCGTCGACGGCCAGGTCCATGGCGCGGTCGCGCAAGGGATCGGGGCCGCCCTGCTGGAAGAAATCCATTATGATGACGACGGCCAGCTGGTGACGGCCAGCCTCGCCGACTATCTGCTGCCGCTCGCCACCGACATTCCAGAGATCGGCATCGTCCATATCGAAGCGGACCTGCCCAACAATGTCGGCGGCTTCCGCGGCATGGGCGAAGGCGGCACCATCGGCGCGCCCGCCGCGATCGCCAACGCCATATCCGACGCGCTTTCGCCGATCGGCATCGAAATCCACACCTTGCCCGCAACGCCCGACCGCCTGTTCCAGCTGGTCGCGCAAAGCCGGGCCACGCATCAACAGGAAGGACAATAGACATGACGGGACAGCTTGCAGGAAAGGTCGCTCTGGTCACCGGCGCGGCGCGCGACGTGGGGCGGCAGATCGCCCTGTCGCTGGCGGCCGAAGGGGCCGCCGTCGCGGTCAACTACCAGTCGAGCGGCGACGCGGCGCAAGGCGTGGTGAAGGATATCGAAGCCGCCGGCGGCAAGGCCAAGGCATGGGGCGCCGATGTCGGCAGCAGCGCCGACACCAAGGCGATGGTGGATGACGTGGTGAAGACCTTCGGCGGCATCGACATCGTCGTCAACAATGCCGGCGTCGCCCAGCGCGCCCGCTTCCTGGAAACCACCGACGAACAGTGGCAGCGCCATATCGACATCGGCATGCTGGCGACGGTCTACACCTCGCGCGCCGCGCTCCCCTACATGGTCGACGCCGGCAAGGGCGGCCGCATCATCTCGCTGGGCGGCGACAGCTCGCGCGTGGGCGAAGCGAACCTCTCCATGGCCGCCGCCGCCCGCGCCGGAACCATCGCGCTCATCAAATCGCTGGCGAAGGAATTCGGCCGCTACGACATCACCTGCAACGCGATCACGCTCGGCATGATCCAGTCGGCCCATTCCGACCCCAAATGGCTGGAGGAAATGATGCCCAAGATGGTGAAGAACTATCCGCTGAAGCGCATCGGCCAGCCCGGCGATGTCGCCCCCATGGTCGCCTTCCTCGCGTCCGAAGGCGCCAGCTGGATCACCGGCCAGACCTTCAGCATCAACGGCGGCTTTGCGATGGTCTGACTCTTGGCGGGGCTGCCCAAGTTGCACCCGGGAGCAGCCCCGCACATATAGGACAGGCCGTCCACATAAAGGTGAAGTCATTGTCCGCGTCCCCGCTTGTCCGCAATTGCTCCGTCGCCCGGACAATCGACATATTGTCGGACGCCTGGTCCTTCCTGGTGCTGCGCGAATTCTACATGGGCGCGCGCCGCTTCGACCAGATCCAGGCGGTGCTCCATTGCCCGCGCAGCACCTTGAGCGACCGGCTGACCCGCCTGATCGACGCCGGCATATTGGATCGCGTGACGAGCCCCGCCGGCCGTCCCGAATATCGGCTGACCCAGCGCGGGCTTGATCTCTACCTCGTCATGCTGGCGCTGCTCCGCTTCGGAGACGATCATCTCGCGGGCAAGGACGCGCCGCCGCTGCGGCTGCATCACCGCAATTGCAACCATGACTTCCGCCCCCAGACCGTCTGTTCGGAGTGCAAGGCGCCCGTCACCGCGCGTGACGTCCGCTATCGCGACGGCCCCGGCGCGGGCCAGTCGCCCTCGCCCGACCTCCCCCAGCGCCGCCGTTCGAGCAAGGCCGGCGCGTTCGAGCGTGGCCGGCCTTCCTCCGTCTCGCGCACCGTCGCCATCCTCGCCGACCGCTGGTCCTTCCTCATCCTGCGCGAAAGCTTCTTCGGGGTGAAGCGCTACGACCAGTTCCAGGACGCGCTGGCGATCGCCCCCAACATCCTCGCCAACCGGCTGGGCACGCTGGTCGCCACCGGCATCCTGGCGAAACATCCCTATCAGTCCAATCCGCCCCGCTACGAATATCGGCTGACGGCGACCGGCCTCGACCTCTATCTGCCGCTCATCCAGATGCTGCGCTGGGGCGACCGCTGGATGGATGGGCCCCCGCCGCTGATCCTCACCCACCAGACATGTGGCCGCGATTTCCAGCCGTTGCTCGTCTGCGACCATTGCCACGAACCGATCACCCCGCGCGACGTGCGCTACAGCCTGTCCTACCAACCGCCCGAAGGCGCGATGGGCCGCGCCCTCATCCCCTCATGACCGACGACGCGCTTTATCTGCTCGCCGCCGACAGCGACGCCCTGCGCGCCGCCGCCTTCGACGGCGCGGTGCTCTGCACGCTCATCGGCGTCGAGGGCGGCTTTTCCCGCAGCGTCGGCGCGCAGTTCGCGGTCCGGCCCGACGGCTCGACCGTGGGCGACATGACCGGCGGATGCCTGGAAGCCGCGCTCATCACCGAAGCGCAGGACGCCCGCGCCACCGGCCGCGCGCGCAGCGTCCGCTATGGCCTGGGCTCCCCCTTCATCGACATCCGCCTGCCCTGCGGTGGCGGCGTCGACTGTTTCATCGATCCCGATCCCGACCGCGCGCTTCTCGCCGAGGCGCTCGCCCGGCTGGAGGCGCGCCAGCCCGTCGCCCTCTCCTTCGCGATCGAAGAAGGCGGGGCCGACTATCAGCTGCACGCCCCCAGTCCAGCCCAGGCCTCCGGCCTCGACGAAGCCGGCCGCCGCTTCACCCGCCTCTATCACCCGCGCCTTCGCCTCCTCCTGCTCGGCATCGGCCCGGAAATGCACGCCGTCG